>MZGJ01000020.1 GCA_002084955.1 candidate division CPR3 bacterium 4484_211
GAGCGAAATTAGAGCCGTAGAGTGGGAATTGAATAATCGCCCGCGCAAAAGACTAAATTTCAGAACCCCACAAGAGGTGTTCGACGAGCTACTGAGGGGGTTGCAGATGTAACTAGAATACGGGCTGCTTGTCGCTCTCTGCCTGTTTTATGGAGAGGCTTACCCGATCTCTTTCGTCAACTCCGATTACCTTTACTTTTACCACGTCGCCTTCTTTAATATGCTGGCGGATATCTTTAATAAAACCGGGAGAGATTTCCGAGATGTGTACCAAGCCTTCCTTACCGGGGAAGATTTCTACAAAGGCGCCAAAGTCCACCACCTGTTTTACTTTTCCGGTATAGACTGTCCCGACTCGTACTTCCTGACTAAGGCCTTCAATCCACCGCTTGGCCTGTTGAACTTTTTCGTCGTCTGGCCCGGAAATTAGGACGGTTCCGTTATCTTTGAGGTCAATGGCTGTTTCGGTGGATTCCTGAATAGCCCGGACGGTGCTGCCTCCCGGGCCGATGATTTTACCAATTTTTTTGGCATCCACCTGCAGGCTGATGATGTGGGGAGCATATCGAGATAAGGATTTTCTGGGTTCGCTGATAACCTGGTTCATCGCCGCCAGGATATGCAGTCGGCCTTCTCGAGCCTGATTGAGAGCACGGGACAATGTTTCGGTGGTGATTTCGCCCGTTTTGGTGTCCAATTGCAGAGCCGTGATGCCCTTTTCGGTCCCCGCGGCCTTAAAATCCATATCGCCAAAGAAATCTTCCAGGCCGGCGATATCCGAAAGGATAAACTGCCGGCCGCCTTCATTGATTAGTCCCATGGCGATTCCGGCCACGGCTGATTTAATGGGGACTCCGGCGTCCATGAGAGATAAAGACGAACCGCAGACTGATGCCTGGGAAGTGGAACCGGCCGAAGAAAGCACTTCGGAAACGACACGGATGGTGTAGGGGAAAGTTTTTTCTCCGGGAATTACCGGGAGCAGCGCCTTCTCAGCCAGAGCTCCGTGCCCGATTTCGCGCCGCTTGGGATAACCCAGTCTCCCCACCTCGCCGGTGCTGAAGGGGGGGAAATTGTAGTGATGAATATATCGCTTGGTTTCTTCTCCGGTCATGGTTTCAATAAGCTGTTCCAACGAGGTGGAAGCCAGGGTGGTGATGGTGAGCACCTGAGTTCCTCCGCGGCGGAACATGGCCGAGCCATGAGTTCGGGGGAGAAGATCAACCTCAATTTCCAGGGGGCGGATTTCGTCCAGGCTTCTTCCGTCAAAACGTTTGCCTTCTTTTAATATTTGCTCGCGCATAACGTGTTTTAGCTCCTGTTCAAAAAGTCGTTTCATCTCCTGCTTGGAGCACTTGCCTTCGAATCGCTCGTAAAGGGTTTGCAAAAACTCTTCACTGGCGGCGTCTCGGACTTTGTGGTTGGGAGCCAGAGAGTCTTTGGGGAAATTTTCCTTAATGAAGCGAAGTAGTTGCCCTTTAAGCGCAGGGTCAATTTCGGGGATTTCGTAAGCTATTTCCGGCTCTGCCGCCGGGCTGGCAAATTCCTGAATAAACTTATTTAGGGTGTCCAGATGGGGAGTGCTGAATTCCAGAGCTTTAATTATCTGCTCTTCGGGTATTTCTTCGGCTGCGGCCTCAATCATAATAATTTCTTTTTGGGTCCCCGATACCAGTAGGTCAAGGTGGGAAAATTCCAACTCGTTTTCACGAGGATTTAGAATAAAATCCCCGTTGCTTAATCCAACCTTTACGGCGGCCAGGGGCCCTTTCCAGGGAATGCCGGAGATTAGCAGGGCGGCCGAGGTGGCTGCAATAGCCGTTAAAACCGGATCGTTGTTTAAATCTATGGACAGAACGGTTACCACAACCTGAACTTCTCGGGGGAAATCTTTGGGGAAGAGGGGGCGGATGGAGCGATCTATAATTCTGGCGTTTAAAACAGCTTCTTCGGATGGGCGGCCCTCGCGTTTAACAAAACGCGACCCTTTTATTCTTCCACCGGCATAGAGTTTTTCTTCGTAGTCAACCCGCAGAGGCAGAAAGCCGCCGTTTTCGGTTTTTGGTCCACAGACAACAGTTACCAAAACAATGGTGTCTCCGTACCGGCCTAAAACCGAGGCATCAGCCTGTTCGGCAAATTTGCCTACCTGTAAGCTTAACGGCCGTCCGGCAATATCAATAGATTTTTCCAAAATTGGCTTTTTCATTTTTTTAACTTTAACTTAGCGACAATTGTTTTATACCGCTGTGGAGATTTTCTCTTAAGATACACCAACAATCGCTGACGCTTCCCTACCATTTTTAATAATCCGCGGCGGGAATGGTGGTCGTGAGGGTGCTCTTTAAGGTGTTCGGTTAAACGGGCAATTTTCTCCGTTAATAGGGCAACCTGAACCTCTGGGGACCCGGTGTCGTCGGGGTGGACCTTAAATTTTTTAATTAACTTTTGTTTTTCTTCAGTACTCAGAGCCAAAGTAAATCTGCTCTAATTAACCTACTTCTAACTCTTGGCTAGATATTTAGCATTGCGGCAATGCCTAGATTAATTAGAATAATTAGGATTATACACTACGGCAGGGCTTCTGGCAAAAAGACTCTTACCAAACTCCGCTATTGTAAAATTAGTTTGTCTTGATGTCAAATCGAGATGTCCAGATGGCATTTGTTGCCGGCGATCTTAGATTGTAAATAAACCTAAATCTCTGTGCGTCAATGTCTATGTAGGTGTCTTGGTAATAGGCGCGGATAAGGAGTGTGCTGGTTGTTTCCGCCCCGATGACCTCCAAAGATTTTAGGTTGACGATAGGAGAGATGCCTTCTTTTTGCAGGGTGGCAAGCACTTCCTCTGCGGAAAATCCTTCGTCGGGATCGGTTTCAGGCAAGGGAAGATGGGCGTCGTATCCTGCCGGCAGAAGAGAGGCGTTTAGCAGATCTTCTACCTGAGATCGGGATAGCCAGGGCTGGCTGCCCCATGCCTTGTGGAACCAAGGAGAATCTCCCCAGGCTGGACCGTCAAAAAAATGACCCTGAGAGTCGGCGTCTTTGATGTTTTGCGTGTAGGGAGTATATGTTCCCCAGGCATCTTGGGAGTTTAGTGTGAACCCTCCGGCGGTAGAGGCATACCAGGCTGAGATAAGTTCGTGATTATGGGTGATGACCATACCGGCCGTTTCTTCTACGGCCTCTTTCCAATACTGGCCGCATAGGCCTTCTATTTTGGACTTGCCGATGTAAACCTGGCATTTTTGGTCGATACAAATGGGCGATTTTCCGCCGTTGGTATATTTTAGGGCGTAGGTCCGTGCGGCGACGGCTTGGGCCTTAAGTGCTTCCAGCCCCTTGTTGGCTGGCGACCCCCAGCAGGAAGGCATTTCGGCGATGCCCAGGAGATAATCTTGTTCAAAGGGGATTTCTTCTACAGTTCCGTCGGCGGTGGTTATGGTTATCTTCTCCGGCATTTCCTGTTTTTCAATGGTTATGTCTTTGTAATAGGCTTTTAGAATCTGGACAAAATCCTGACCGGCCTTGGCTCGGCCGTAGGCCCCGTACTGGTTCATGCCTACGCGGTGGGGATACCCGTAGGTCCAGAAAGAAAAGTAGACATTACCGTCTTCGGGGGGCGGCGATTCTATAGCCGCGCGGGTAATTTCAATTTCGCCTACGGTGGTGGAGGCTAGGGCGGCGGCGGCCTTGGCGGCCAAAATTTGGCGTTCTTTTCTGGTTAATTCCTGTATTTTCTGGTTAATCCCGGCCAGATCCTGCATGAGCTGCTTTTGGGCAGTTTTGGCCGCCAACACCTTGGTTTGGGCCTGGTTAATACTTTGCTGGACCTGCTGTTTTTTCTTAACCAGCAGATCGCGATCGTCTTTTAAGGTCTGGGCTTCAGTTTTTAAAGATTGCTTTTGATTGTTTAGCTGGTTAATCTGATCTCCCAGAAGGTAAATTTTTAATCTTAGATTTTCAATTACTGCCTGATGTAAAACGGCCAGGCGCAGATGGTCTAATTTTTGGGAATTAAGTAGGTAGATTTCCAAGGGATCGGCAAAGGAGGTTTTATAAAGAACGCGGATTTGTTCAAAGATCCTTTTTCTTTGTTCTTTGAGATCTTGTTCCTTGTTGGCCGCCTCTTCTTCTACTAGAGCGATCTCTCGTTCTTTGTCGGCGATTTGTTTGTTTAGGTCAAGCAGTCTCTGTTGTGCCGTACTGAGTTGAAATTCGTAGTAGGTGATGGACCCGGCCAATTCTTTTTCTAGTTTTTCTGTCTCTTGTAATTCTTCTTTAATTCGAGCCTGCTGCTGCTTGGCTTGCTCAATTTCTCTCTGTGTTTCCTGTAGTTGGTCATCCGGCTGATCGGCAGAAAGAGGGCCTGGACGCCCTGATAGCAAGAAGGCGAAAATTAAAGATATCAAAAGTACACCTATCAGTGAGCGGCCTTTTAGTTTTGAGTTGTAGTTTTGCGTCTTGCGCTTTGCTTTTGGCACTTTTCTACTATTCTACACACCTTTTACTCTACAGGTCAAATTATGGCCTAATCTTACTTCTTGCTTCCTTCCCTATTGTGCTAGCATGTTCCGTTGTTTCCAAAAAGGAGTAGATTTAATTTCTGTAAGGACACGGCCAATTCTTTCTTCATGTGCTCTTTCTTCATCTGAATCTTTTTCATAAAGTTTTACGCCCCATTTACCTTCGGGGGTCTGCTCTAAGTCAGCAATTTCCGAAAGCGATACTCCGCTCTTTTGAATTGCCCCACGGATCTGCTGTGCCCATTCCAGGAAGAGCTCTTGATTAAAATCCCAAGGGCAATTCATTTCTTTGGGCTCGTAGCCCTCTGGTGCCCGTAGCCATCTGGGAAAAATTTTGGGCCGATTACTTTCTTTAAGAGGCCAGTTGTTTGCGAGTTCGGCGGCAATCTTTTGTAGTTTTGTATCATCTGCTAGAGCTATACCAGCCAAAACGGCAAAGTATTCTGTTGGTGATTGGCAGATAGATGGTCTGGTTAGCTTTTCGTAATAGAGGGAAAGTCCGGTTTTTGTCGGGGCAGGACCGGTAGTTAGAGTAACCAGGGCGGTGACTTTTTCCCATTCTGGCCAGGAGCTGGGGCTGGCAACAAAAGATTCGCCTATTCCTTCGCCCCTTACTAATTGGAATCCTCTTTCCTGGCACAGTGTTTCTGAAAAAAGCCCCTCAAATGGTGTGAAAGGTAGATCTTGCCATAACCGGCGGTCTCCTGTGAGAATTGCTTTTATAAAATTGACGGCGGCGTCTCTACGAATTGAGGAAATGAATTCCTGGCTGCCCTTTTCTGGACTTCTGTCCATTTTTAGAAATTCGCCTAAGGCTACCTGTGGTGTTGATAGTTCTTGGCCGCTGCTCTCTGTAAGTTCTGGCTCAAGTGCCCCTATTCCCTTTTCCACCATCTTAGGTGTTCGGCTCAGGCCCTTAATAGCACTTCCTAATAGGAGGCGGCCCAGATCTTCCCTTCCTAAATCATTTAGCTGGCGGATCGTTTGCCAATTGGCCCAGGCGTGTTCGTTTCTGGTAAGACGATTGCTTCTTAAAAGCGGTTTGCCGCCGTTGACAATGTCAAATGAGAGGTCGGGGTTAAAACGAATTGCGATTTGTTCTACCGTGTTTTCGGGCCAATGAATCAGCATTTTTGCGATATTTGAATCACCGAAGACTTGACGCCTGGTAACCGCGCTGGTCTGTTTGATAATTTCTGCAAAGGGTTGAGGAGAAACGATGCTTATTAGTTCCAGACCGGTTGTTTGGCTCACAATACCTATCCGTGGAATAGGACCAGCGTGGTAGGTGGCTTCTACGCCGAGCTCTTTTTCCTTGGGAAGGGCCTGCTTTAGTTCTTCTGCGATTGCCGGAAGTTTTACCGTGTCGCAGTCAACAATGACATCAATATCAGTCTGAAGATTAAGTCCTTTCCTGTGCGTACCAATGCTTTGAGTAGCAGTAGCAGTTAACCCTCCGGAGACGTAAACTGGCCCATGCTTGACTAACTTATCTGCCACGCTTTTAAACAGGGGGTGTTGCAGTAAAATTTCGCCCAACTGTTCTAATCTACCTACGCTTTCGCGATATTCGAGGAGACTGTGTTTTATTAATCCATCAGCGGCGAAATAGGCAGATATAGGTGCTTTTTTCCTTAACTCGTTTCGTAAAGATGGAGATTGGTCAGCCTCTCTGTATATCCGGCTAGCCGGTTCCAGGGATTTTAGCGCCTCGTTAATAAGAACTTGAACTCTGGCAGAGCTTTCGATTTCGAGCTGAGTATAAGGGCGAGTCAGCTTTTCTCTCAGTGCCGATATTCTATTAGATGCTTCGGTAAAAGCATTGATGGTAGAGGCATCCAATTCAGGCTTTGGGAAACTAATCTTTTCGTGAGTCATGTGTATATTTCGTCGGCAGGCTCAGCTATTAATTGTGAAGCCCTTACCTCTAATTGTTTTTATTAGGTTTTGTTCTGTACGGTCGCCTAGTTTTCTTCTGATTCTGGCCATCAACTGGTCAATGGCCCAATTGGAATATTTTTCGTACCAATTATTGCCCCAAAGTATCAGCGCGATTTCATCACGGCTAACTATATGGTTTCTTTTTTGCCAGAGGAGTTTAAAGATTTTGGTTTCCTGGCTGGAGAGGATAAGGTCAATGTTTTTTCCGGATACCGAAATAATGCCTTCTTTTTCCGTGACCTGTGGCGGCATGGATTTGGCCAGAAATTCTATGTAGTTTTTAAACAATGGCGAGAAGAAGCGCCAATGGTCATTTTTACGTTGAATTAGCCTGGTTTCAACGAGGTAGTTGCCTGGTAACGGCAACTTTGCTTTTTTGGAAGAAATTAGTTTAAAAAGCCATTGCTGAGAGTCCTCACTCAAACAATCCCAGATTTCGTTGAAAAAATGTTTTACTTCAATTTCCTGCCAGCTTGCGGTATTTAATTTTTCTGGATTACGAAGAAAGAAACGCACCAGCCGAGGGTATCCTCCGGATAGGCCGATAATTTTTTCTTTCTGTTTGAGCTTGGCCTTGGTAAAACCTTGCCTAATTTGGTTTTGGATAATAGCTTCAATGCCCTCAGTTGTGTAAAAAGGCATAAACCAGATACTTTGTAGACCAAATTGGGCTAAATTCCCCAGATGATTCTTCATTTTTTCAACTTTTATCTCCCGTGCGAAACTGAACTGAAAATCTATAATCGGGGACTTGATTCGTCGTAAAGACTCTAGACGGGTGACTGAAATGCCTTCCTCGCTCATTAAAGGACAGAGTAGAACTCTTTGCCTTAGTTCATCAACTAGAAATTCTAAAATCTGATCAAGGCTAGAGGTGCGTGCCTTGGGAATTTTTCTTTTTTGCTTGCGGATAGTTCTCAGCCAGTCGCTTATCAAGATTTCTTCATTTTGAGTGTCCACCAGGAGCCAGGTTAAATTTCCAAATTTAATGTTAAGTTCTTTTTCCAAAACTTCTCTTCTATCGGTGATGTAGCGCATAAGGCTGGTTCTGCCCGTTCCCGGGAGAAAAAAGATGGTGTTGGACCGCTTTTGTCGTGCGGGCAGGATAGTTCTTTTTATGAATTCGTCTAGATAATTTCTGCTGGTGGGCAAATCCAAATTTTTCATTGCCCCAATTATAGCAAAAAGCTTTTCTTGTCATGATTCGTCAGGAAACTATCAAGCATAAATAAGCCCATAGCTCTATACTGCAGGATGTTGGTTGGCACTTTAATAATTGTAGTGCATAAGATTGCGGGTAGTTTGTATTGAAAGTTTTTCAGCTCAGATTTCCCGCAATCTTCTGTGGCGGCAGAAGGAAGCGGGGTTGTTAAGAAAATAAGGAACAAATAAGGAGGAAAAAATGAAACGCTATTGGTTCTTCTTTCTGGTAGTTGCTCTCTTTTCGGTTTCGGGGTGCAGGTCGGGGTGCAGGTATGCGACGCCTGCGCCTGCGACGGCGGTATCTCCTGCGTCGGGCTCCGTTCGAATTGAACAGTGGGGGGACGGAAGCTGGAGCTTGGAGGGAGGGGGGACCGTTCGGGGGCTCCGCCGCTATGGGCCGTGGGTGGAGTTTGCCGTTGTTATGTATACATCTCCCACTGAGGAGATGGCGGTAAGTTTTTTCCTTAATTGGGACGATGAGCCCGATTACAACAGGGAGAAGCTGGACCGCCTGGAGGAGGGGATGAAAGTTCGTTTTATTCTTCCCGCCTGGACCGAGCGGGAGGAAGGGTGGAAGAATGGTAGCCACTCTGTGTGGTGGAAAGTCTCATCAGAAGATTGCCCCTCCATTTTCCTCCCCGCTTCCGCAACTCCAACTCCGCCGACACCAACTTCCACCTCGACCCCGACCCCGGCCCTGACTCTGGCCCCAACGGCAACTCTGGCCCCAACGCCAACTTCCACACCAGTTCCCCCGTGGTGTGGAAGGCAAGTTATTTCCTTGCCCTCTGCCGGCTTTTCGTCTTGGGGTTACTGCCGGGAAACCGGCATTGTCACAGGGACCATCATTGGTCCCGAGATGGCAATACGGGTGGTTTCCCTGCCCGGGACTGCAAGACAGGATCTTCAATCTCTCCTGAGGGTGATGCGGGATAATGCGTGGGAAGCCTCGGGTGACTATCCCTCGTATCATCTGGAGGTTGAAGTTTCTTGTGAGCCGCGGCAGGGTGTAGTCCCGGCGGCTCTAGGGGGGTTTGTTGAGTTTGATGGGGCACGATGGGTTCCCTCACCGCGTGGAGCTGACTTTTGGCTTCACGCGGTGTATGTCCGCGGCGAGCAGGTTTGGCCGATCTTGCCGTTTAGGGAATTGCGGCTCCCGATAGACTAATCGAAGGATTGATGCCGCCACATCGATCTCTCAACTAAAAAACGAGGTGAAACATGGATGTCAATCTTTTAGTACTTTTGATAGGGTTTTTCAGGCTCGTCAATATGGCGAGCCTGGCGCTGTTTTTGCGGTTGGTGAGGCTGGCTGTGTCCCTTCCAGCAGCATTTCTGACTGGGGCTGGGGTTGCTGTACTACTGCCCCTGATTATCCCGGTGGGGCTCTTTTTCACCCACCGCTCCGAATAGCAGACAGGGAGATGTGGCCATATTAGCCCATCTCCCATTTTTTTTGTTGCGATAAAGCGATTTGGACCGTTTTATCAGCTTTTGGTAAGTATTGATGATTGATTTTTGTAATTTTTACCCGTGTTTAGTCCTGGATTTGCGAAACGAAAACTTGTGCCCCAAAGGCTTTCTAGAGACTGGAATGACAAATGATAGCCCTATACAAGGCCCCAAATAAATGCTAAGCTAAGTAATATTTTGGTAGCCCTTTGGTCATTTGAATTTTGGAATTAATTTGATATTTGATTTTTAACAGTTGATATTTAAAGACGTCAAGTCTAGAGAACTGCTTGTTCTAATCTACAAGATAATTGAAGTTAGCGCTTTTTTTAACAAGCTCTAGAGTATCGTCTGTAATTGTTAAAGAAGTTAAAAGGGTTTTCTCATGGGGGTCCCCGGAGTTTTTTTCATGCTGATTCTCTAGGTGTTAAATTTGAGGTTTGGCTTTTTGGATAAGGATTTTTCATGGGAACCGCCCTTACAAATGTTGTTGTGCGGCTCAAGGAGTGTAGGACGGTTATACGTAATAATTCTTGGATATATTTTTTCTATGGCGACGAGTGTTTCAGGGGAGGCTGTGCAAAGACTAATCGCTTACTAAAGTTTGGCAGGATTCGCCGGCGCCGAGACAGGAAAAGCCCGCCATAGTTGAGACTTTTTTGCTGAAATAAATCGGTAAAATTTGCAAAATTCTGGTTAGGTAGTATACTTTTACTTAGCATGCTGCCTGCTCCCTATCTTAGCCAATTGGCGGAGAAAGCCTTTCACTACTTTGGCAACGGTTATACCAAAACAGCCAAAAGACATTTTGAAAAAATAAGGCCTTTTATTGATAAATTTCTCTTATCGGTCAACAGGCAGGGCAAGATTTTGGATATCGGCTGCGGGCCGGGTTTTTTGCTGGAATACCTGGCTTCACGGGGATTTGAATCTCTTTTGGGGATAGATGTTTCCGAGGCAGAGTTAAGAGAAGCGCAAAAAAGGGTTCCCACTCACCAGCTTCTAAAAGAAAATTTTCACCGGCTGAATTTTTACCCCAAGGAGTTTTCCACTATTTTCGCGATTAACTCTCTTCAGTACACTACCAAACAGGCTTTAGATGAAGTCTTAAAGAAAATCAATAAAATTATTAATTTAAAGGGCAGGCTTTTTATTGTCCTGCCCGAAGGAAGTGAAGAACGCATTACCGAGGAAACTTATGTTGATCCGGAGACTAAAGAAAGGCGACAGCACGCCGTGTATCACAGCTACTACACTCAGGAGGAAATTGTCTCAAAGTTAAAAAATGCCGGTTTTACAGTCATTTCAAGTGAACGATTGGCAGACCCTCTTTTTACCCGTCCCCTCATTATTGTCAGCGCCCAGAAATCAGCGCCATTAGGCAGGGAATAAATGAACTGCAGCAGCGGACCCATTAGAAGGCTGCATCGGCAGGGGCGGGGGCATTTATTTGGGGTTAATGCATTTTTTAAGTCGGGTGAGGACCTTTTTTTGGGTCAGGGCGTGTAAAGTATTAAATAGTGGAGGGGTGGCTGTTTGACCGGTGGCCGCTACCCGCAGCGTCATAAAAAATTCTTTGTTGGCCCATTTTTTTTCCTGCCCCAGACTTCTCAAAGCAGACTCAATGCTCCTTGTGTTCCAGGTTTTAACGGCGGACAGTTTGTCAAAGGCACTCTTTAGCATCTCTTGGGCTCTTTCTGGCGAGCCAGCCTGTTTGGCCAGTAGATTCTTGTCCACAGAAATGTCTTTAAAGAAGTAGTCAATGAGCTTAGGCACCTCGTTGAACTTTTTGAGCCGTTCTCTAAAAAGAGGTGCAATTTGGCTGATTTTCTTTTTGGCTTCCGGCAGGCTTTTAATCTCTTCCGGGGTGAAGTCATAGAAATACTGCAGGTACTTTTGGGGAGAAATTTTTTCTCTAATGTAGACTCCGTTTAACCAGGTCAGTTTTTGGATATCAAAAACGGGTGCTGAGGTTGAGGCGCGGTTAAAGTCAAAAAGTTTAATAAACTCGCTGAAGTCATAAATTTCTTTGTCTTGTGGGTGGGACCACCCCAGCCGGGTTAGATAGTTCTTAAGCGCTTCAGGCAAGAAGCCTTCTTGTTGGTACCAGAGGACGGAAACCGAATTGCGCCGCTTGCTTAATTTGGAGCCGTCGGGATTGCGCAGAAGAGGCAGGTGCGCAAATTGGGGCGGCTCCCATCCAAAAGCCCGGTAGAGTAGAATTTGCTTGGGGGTTGACGAGATCCACTCCTCGGCGCGGATAACGTGACTAATCTGCATTTTGTGATCGTCAATAACTACCCCCAGGTGATAGGTAGGATAACCGTCGGATTTAAGCAGAATTTGGTCATCAATTAATTTATTTTCAAAAACTATTTCCCCGCGTACCAGGTCGGTAAATTTGGTTTTGCCTTTATCTGGAATCTTTAGGCGAACAACATGGGGCGTGTTTCTTGCAAGGCGCTTTTTAATCTCTGCCGGCGGAAGACCTAAACAATGGCGGTCATACTTAGGTTGCTGGCCTTTTGCTTGTTGTTCCCGCCGCATTTGCTTGAGTCTTTCCGGTGTGCAAAAGCAATAATAGGCGTGGCCGGCGTCTACCAATTCACGGGCTTTCTGTTGGTAAACTTTGAGTTTCTCTGTCTGACGGTAAGGCCCGTTGGGACCTCCCTGGTCCGGGCCCTCGTCGGGAGTTATCCCCAGCCAGTCCAGGGCCTGCTTGAATTTATCCTCGGCTCCGGGAGTAAATCGCTGGCGGTCGGTATCCTCAATTCTGAGGATAAACCTGCCCCCATGTCTTTTGGCAAAGGCGTAATTTATTAGGGCGACATAAAGATTACCAATATGCGGGTCCCCGGTGGGGAAGGAGCAATACGGGTTTTGA
>MZGJ01000009.1 GCA_002084955.1 candidate division CPR3 bacterium 4484_211
ACCCGAAATAGATGATAGAATACGATATGTCAGGCCTGTTCTTCTAGATGAGGTTTCGGTTAGGTTAGGTCCCTGGAGTGGATACAATGTCTTGGCACATCACCGAACAAATCAACAGCCGAGCCTCACGGTAAAGAAAGCAAAGGTTTTTTATCAGACACCCAGCTCAAACTCCTCCTGCGCTCCAGTTTTCATGTCTTTCACGACATAAACTCCCCTAGAAACCTCTTGAGAACCAAGAAAAACCACCTTTTGAAAGCCTTTTTTATTGGCGTATTCTAGAGCCTGGCCCAGTTTTTGCTCGCTCAGACCAATCTCTACCACCTCTCCCCCACCCCGTAGACGGCCGGCCAGCATCATCACTTTGGTCATTAAACTTTTATCCAAAAGAGGAATAAAGACTCTTGTCCTCCGCTCCTTCTTCTCCAATTTCCCTATTAACCCCCAAGCCTCAAGAAAAAGGCGCGTCGTTTCATCCCCCGGAGCGCATCCCGTTGCCGGAAATCTTTCCCCAAAAAGACAGGTTAAAGAATCATACCGCCCCCCGCCAAACAAAGAGCGGTTATTTTGAGGATGTTTGTCAAAAACTTCAAAAACAATACCGTCATAATAGTCAAAGCCGCGGACAAGGCTGGGCTTAAACTGCAGCCATTTCTCATAACCCAGGTCAGACAGACCGGAGATAACAGGATGAATTGTTTGATCCAAAACCTCCTGTATCCCATCTAATCCCAGTTGACTAAGCGCCTGCTCTTCTGTCCCAACTCTCATTAGCCTCATTAACCCATCCACTTGGGTATCACCAACACCTTGGTCTATCAACATTTCCCGAAACTCTTTCTCCCCCATCTTGTCCCACTTATCCAACAGCCGCACCAGTTTAACTCTCTCTTTTTCCTCCTTAACCCCGATTGCTTCCAAAACTAAGTTAATCAGCCTCCGGTCATTGATATAAACCACAAATGAGTCCTGAGGCGGATTAAACGCCAGCATAATTTCCAAAGCGGCCTGAATCACCTCCATGTCAGCATTAATTGATTCTTCGCCAAAAATATCGTAATTTAACTGCCAAAACTCACGATTTCTCCCCCGCTGGGGTCTTTCATTGCGGAAAAAATTGGCGATGCTAAAAAAACGTACAGGCTTAGACAAAGCCTGATATTTTTGGGAGACCATACGGGTTACCGAAGGCGTCATCTCTGGTCTAATAGCCAATTCTCTACCCCCCCGATCTTTAAAGACCGTTAACTCTCTGCCTCCCACATCCTCCCCGGACTTGGCGCGGTAAATATCCGCATACTCCACCAGCGGCGTGAGATATTCCCTATACCCAAACCGCTCACAAACCGATCTCCAGGTATCAAAGATATACTTGCGAATTTTATATTCCTCCGGCCACCAATCAGAAGTGCCGCGAGGAGGTTGTTTTGATAATTGCCCCTTCGCACTCACGCCAAGATTATATCAGTTCAACAACTTCCATAAAAGCAATATAATTCGGCGGTGGGGCAACTTGCTAATCAATTCTTTAGTTCCTTTGTTCTTACGCCCTCATAGGCTTATATTGTCGGGACATAACCTCAAGGTTTGACTGTAAAGCCCCACCGCCTTGGAAGCGGATATGTTTTTCCTGCAGGGTTCCACCATGGCAAATTTCAAACAATGTTCAAATGACAATTTTCCAAATTTTATACACGGAAAAGATCTGGTTATTTAAATTGTGGATTTAGAATTTGTTTGTCATTTGGTACTTGGTTATTGTCATGATAACTGGACTGGGCATTTATGACCCATCCTCATTCCTATATGCCTTGGTCTCCTTGTGATTTATGGCAGTTTTCTGTATAATCCTATCTATGGCTGGGACATAAATGTCTAGAATCGTTGTAGTAGCGCAATTTATTGCGCGCTCTTCGCGCGGACTAAAGTCCGCTATTACAGGCGAAACAGGGAATTATGTATTTGTGCCTGCGGCAATACTTTTATCACCGGTTCCATCCTCAAAGAGATTAAGGTGGAAATCTGCTCTGCCTGCCATCCTTTCTTTACCGGAATTGGGAAACTCGTAGATACCGAAGGCCGGGTAGACAGATACCGGCGGCGGGAAGCCATGGCCCGAAAGGCGCAAGCAGAAAAGTCTTCCAAACCCTCAAAAACCCGCAAAGCAAAAAAAGAAAAACCAAAGGCTTCATAGCTTTACAATCTCAAGCGTAGGAAACGAAAGACAACATGTCCTATCCCTATCTTTCCACCCTCAAAACTCAGCTGGGCGAGCTAGAAAGAAAAATCGCCGAAACCGAGCTAATGCTTAAAGACCCAGAATTAAAAGAACTGGCACGCCAGGAACTGGAATCTTTAAAAAAACAAAGAGCTTCCCTACTTAAATCTATTGTTTCTATTGAGCAGGGGAAAACTGCAGGAAGCCAGAGTTCCGGCGGCGAAATACGCGATGTAATAATAGAAATAAGAGCCGCCGCCGGAGGAGACGAAGCCGGTCTTTTCGCCTATAACCTATACCGCATGTATCTTAAATTTGCCGAGTCCCAAAAGTGGAAAACCCGGCAGTTATCGATTAAAGAAGGCGGAATTGGCAATATCAAGGAGGTCTGCTTTGAAGTCACGGCCTCCAAATCTGCTCAAACATCCCCCTATTCACTACTTAAACTGGAATCAGGCGTCCACAGAGTCCAGCGCATTCCCATTACCGAATCCTCGGGAAGAATTCACACCTCCACCGCCACCGTGGCTGTTCTTCCCAAGGTAAAAGAAACACAACTGGAAATAAAACCGGAAGATATTGAAGTGAATGTTTTTCGCGCTTCGGGCCCCGGGGGACAACATGTAAACAAAACCGAAAGCGCGGTAAGAGTTATTCACAAGCCAAGCGGAATCGTAGTCTCCTGCCAGGAAAGCCGCAGTCAGCTAAAAAACCGGGAATCTGCCCTAAACATTCTCCGGGCCCGACTCTATCAACGCCAGCAGGAAGAAAAACTTCAACAAATGGACGAAAAACGCCGCCAGCAGATTGGGAGCGGGGAAAGAGCGGAAAAAATCCGCACCTACAATTTTCCTCAAGACCGCGTTACCGATCACCGTCTTAAAAAATCTTGGCACCATATAGACAAAATAATGGACGGGGAAATAATGCCCATACTAACAGAATTATGCTCACCCTGACCGTAAAACAAGCACTTACCCAAGCAAGTAGCCGCCTCTCCACCCTCTCCTCTCCTACCCTTGAAGCTCGCCTGCTTTTAAGCCATGTATTAAATAAACCCCAAACTTACCCAATTACTAATGAAAATGAAGAACTGGACGCAAAAAAGCTGAGTAATTTCCTTGCTCAAGTTGAAAAAAGAAAAAGGCGTGTACCATTAGCTTACCTAACTCAAAAAAAAGAATTTTGGGGATTGGATTTTTACATAGACGAGCATGTTTTTATTCCCCGATCAGAGACCGAACAGTTAGTGGAAGAATCACTGCAAATAATAAATGATCAAATGGCAAATGCTAAATCGGCCGCGTTTAGCGTGGCCGATATCGGCACCGGCAGTGGCTGCATTGCCATTAGTATTGCACACGGATTATTAATGCCGGCGAGGAAAAGAGCCAGGCTCTTAAAGATTCCTCAGAGCCTGGCTCTAGGGAATCGCCGGCTCCGTTGTAAAATTTTTGCCACCGATATCTCCTCCAAAGCACTCAAAATTGCCAAATTCAACGCCCGGCAAATTCTTGGTCCAAGCCATCCAATTACTTTTTTACAAGGAGACCTCTTAAAACCATTACCTCAAAAAGTAGATCTTATTGTCGCCAACCTGCCCTATCTTTCAGAGAAGGAATATCAAGAAGCCGAGCCGGAGATAAAATTTGAACCGAAAGAGGCAATTATTGGGGGCGTCCATGGAAATGAGTTAATTAAAAAACTCCTAGAGCAAGCGCCTAATTATCTAAAGGCTGGGGGAAAAGTAATCTACGAGACCGTCAACGGGAAAATTTTAAGCTGGCCACAAAACGCCTTTGCAGATTAAACTAGATCCGAAACATTGTGCCATTTTCGCTCATAGGTCTTAACTTCTTCCTTTAGCCTATTATATCGATCCACATACTTCCTTAACGCCCAAAAATCCTTTATATCCTTTTTTGCCATCTTAACCCTAATTAGATAGGCAAATTCCAGCGCCTGTTTCATATTCATTGAATATCTTACATCAGGATCTCCTTGAAACCCCTCAAAAACCAACCACTGGCCATCTACATTAACCACCGTAGCCCTAGCTGGCCCCGGGAAACCTTCTACTTCAACTTTTTCTTCGTTGAAAACCTCAACCTGAATGAAATTATCCAAATTCAAATAGGCCTTATCTTTAGGAAGATGAGAATAGTCACCCTGATAAAGTCCCTTCAGAAATGGAATAAAAAGAACCCGGACAATACGATAGGCTTCTTTTAAGTCAATATCACCATCCGCGGTAACCTCTCGCAAATTTCTTAAATTCTGAGAGAAGAGAGGTAAAATAAAACTAGGCCGCTTATCACAATTCCAGCCAACGGTCACTTCTGCATCTCCATTATGGACACAGACAGTTAGTCTAAAATCATCCAAATCTCTAACTACTATAAACAAAACCTCTTCCAGTTCGTTTAAAAATGGATATTTCTCCTCCATCCCTTTAATATTCTCTATAGCCGCCTTGAGATCATCTACTGCCCGCCGTTCCTCAGAGGTATTAATCGCCAACCTTCCACAAGAATACTCCCACTTAACGGGAACAAACCGATTAACATAGCGGCTATTAGTAAAAGAAAAAAGCTTCGCCAGAGAACCCAGCAAGATATTACCCATAGTTAAACTACCCAAGTATAATCTAGGAAGATAATACTTTTATAATATAATACACAATGAGCCGTCAAATGTGAAGTTCCGAATCGCCCTTTAGCAACGAGAAAATTGTCGTTGCTAATTTTGAAAATCCAAATGAGGCCCAATTCACCAAAAAATTTAATGAACTACCTCAAAGAAAGATTTCCCATCATCCCGTTGTTACTATTCTGCGGTGCTACTCTTTGCGGCATAGCTAGTAGCATACCTAGCACTCCAAGATTAGACAAAGTTATTACCCTAACTTTTGTCTACCTCGGCTTTTTGCTGCATCTTAGAATTCTTGATGAACTCAAAGACCTCAATTATGACCAAAAATTCCATTTTGAAAGGCCAATTCCCAAAGGATTAGTCACTCTTACCTTTTTGAAAAAGGTAGATCTAATTAACCTGGTCCTACTTTTAGCCGCCACCTTTCGCTTCTCAACCCTAAATATTTTCTTCCTCTTTCTAGTCAGCCTCTTATACACCGGTCTGATGTTTAAAGAGTTCTTCCTTCCAACCCTTAGAGAGACATCCGTACCGCTCTACCTTGTTTTGCACCAATCTGTTTTCATCTTCCTTTATCTCTTTTTCTTCTCAACTTTAAGCGAATCTTTCTGGTCTATTACCAGCACACACAAACTGGCCCATTTCCTCTATATGTTAATACCTCCTTACTTAATTGAAATCGGCCGTAAGGTAGAAGACCGAATAAGCCCAAAAGGAGAAAAAACTAATGATACCTACACCTACCTCTGGGGACGAAAGAAAACCATTCATATTTTTGCCTGCTTGATTTTTATATCAGGTCTAACCAGTCTGGGCATCCTCAACTTCCCCACATTCTTATCTGCAATCCTTATTGTTCTTAGTCTGCTTCTCTTCATTGGAAGTTGTTTCGCCTCTAAACTAATTGCACAACACAGTATGCTTATCACGGTCCTATTGGCTTTAATCCTGCCGCTCTTGCCCGCGGCCATTTATCTACCGAACTAGAATGATCAAGCCGAAAAAGGAATTCAGAGTAATTTGGGATAAAACAAATATTGGGGAAAACTACCCGGGGATCACTCTACCCCTAACCTATTCCTTCATCAAAGATGCCTACTCCCACGTTTATTCTAATTTCATGTCACTGGTAGCAGTAGATAAAAAAACCCTAGAAGCTCACCAAGAGATCTTTGATAATCTAATTGGTTACGTAAAAGGAGAAGTTTTCTACAATATCAACAACTGGTACAAGCTACTCAAATTACTGCCTGGATATCTATATAATAGGAGGTTTTTTGAAAACATGCTTAATCCAGTAACCAAGAAATCCGGGGAAGGCAAGGAAAAACTGAAATTCCGTGATTTCTGGAATAACCGCAAGATTCTATTCAAACTTATTAAATCGATTTTACTTATTAACTCCCTGCATAAAAGATTTGACCAGGAGTTCTACACAATTTACCAAAAATACAAACGAGAAAAACTCTCTGAACTCGATAATTTCCAGCTAGTCTCTCTCTTTAAAAGACTAGAAAGGGAATTTTTCCCCTTATGGGGTATTACCATCGTCAATGACTTTAAAGTTATGGTCTACCTGGGATTACTAACCGAATTTTCTCAAAAACACACCGTCAACTCTCAAGAAATCTTAAAAACAACCTCAGACATTGAAAAGATCCCACAATCTATTGCACCACTAAAGAGCTTAAAAGACATCGTCCAGCTCATCAAAAGCGAACCCGAATATGTTTCCCTTTTTGCACAAGATAATCAAGCAATTTTAGAACGCTTGCCATTCCAGGCCTTTGAGCACTTAAACAAAGCCATTGAAACTTACATAAACAACTACGGAGAACGGACCAGAAACGAACTAAAATTAGAAGAAACCAATTTTAAGAACAATCCGGCCGAACTAATAGCTCTTCTTAAACATTACCTCAAACTAGGGAAAACCAGGCAAGCAATTAAAATATCAAAGGATGACAAGTCCCTTTTAGCGAGTATGAATCTCTCTTTTTTGCACAAGTTCATTTTCAATCACCTAAAGAATCATACCGTTTCCAGCGTACGTAAAAGAGAATATTACCGACTAAAAAGAGCCAAAGTTTTTAATATCGCCCGCGAGATTTTTATGGAAATTGGCCGAAGACTCAAACAAGCCGGTGACATAAAAGCTACTGATGATATCTTCTACCTTTATAAGGATGAAATATTTGATTATGTCAGATTTCACCGACTAAGAACCAATTTCCACCAACTCATTTCTCAAAGAAAAAAAACATTATCCCGCTACGCCAAGTCCAGTCTCAGCCAAAGAATTAAGACTCAAGATCTGCCCAACAGCGAAAAAATCCACGAATATCTTCCCCCCACAACACCCTCACAAAAATTTCTTGTCGGTCAACCAACGTCCCGAGGCCAACTTAAGGAAGCTGAAGTTGTTGTTATGAATACTCTAGACTTGGAAGTGGATGTAAAAAACAAAGTTCTCGTCACCCAAGCTACCGACCCTGGATGGACAATTATCTTCCCTTTATTAAAAGGAGTAATTACCGAGCAGGGAGGAATGCTTTCCCACGCTTCTGTAGTAGCCCGAGAGCTTAGACTTCCTTGTATTGTAGCTGTCCCCAACGCCACTAAAGTTCTTAAAACTGGTGATAAAATAGAAATGGACGCCATTAAGGGGCAAATAAGAAAGCTAAATTAATCTCGCATGACCATAATCAAGAGTCTACGTCCACCCGATTACCTAAGCTTAACAGCTCTTCTCTTCGCCTGGATAAGCATCATCCTTATCTTTTCCGGACAAGCTAATTGGTCTATCATCACTATGCTCGTCGCTTTTGCCTTCGATGTTCTAGACGGCCACTATGCCCGAAAATTAGGGATTAATTCTCGGTTCGGCCGACAATTAGATTCCTTTGTTGACGTTTTAACATATCTTGTCTTTGCCGCTCTCCTTTTTCACGCTTTTCTCAGCCCAAACTCCTTCTTGAGCATTATTATCGGTTTCCTGATCCTAAGTTTTGGGATTTCACGTTTAATCCGCTTTAACCACGAAGGGATTATTATCAAAAAAAATAGAAAATTTTACCGAGGACTTACTGTGGTACATATCAGTTTAATCGTCCTTATCTGTTACTTCTTACAAGAGTTTGTCCCTTGCTGGAATGGCTGGTTCAGTACAGCCATCCTAGCGATTTTCTCACCACTAATGATCTCCAATTACCTAAGTTACAAGTTTGAGAAATTATGGATCTTGGCAATAATCTCTCTTGGCATCGCCGCATTAGCATTATTTTCCCAATATGCACATTAGAAACCAGTTTAAATCTAAAGAAATACCCAAAATCGCTCAACAAATCTATAACCTTATTCAACAAGAAAAAGGGTTAACCAAACACCCTCTTTCTTCCATTAAAAAACTAATAAAAGATGGCTCTGTATTCGTGTCCTTTAATCATAACTCCCAGATTGTTGGCTTTGTCACCAGGAAAAAAATTACCACTAATTTCTTTGAGATCAGAAGTTGGTATGTTGCCCCCAAATATCGTCAAACAGGCCTCGCCGGCAATATATTGCGAAAAGCACTAAAAGGTAATCGTTTTAACTACGTAGCCGCAACATTCCAGCCGTCTATCGTTGACATTGGAAAGAAATTTGGCTTTGAGCACGCTACCTTATCTGACCTTCCGCCTAGAGTTTTAATTCACTTCATATTGTCACGCAACCTATCTTCAATTTTTAAACACCTGACCGGCAAAAAAAGCACCCTTCTTATCAGAAAATGCGCCTAATTGCTGTAATTATCACAATTCTGTTTACACTCTTTTATGGTTCGCTGGAAATTATTAAGAGAAAATTCAATCTTCATGCAGAATATACACGAAAATTGGCCCATTGCTTCTCAGGAATCGGGGCATTGTTTTCCTCATTCTTCCTTAAACAAGATGAGTTTCTAGAAATTGTCTTCTTCTTTCTCCTAATCTTCACGCTTTTATACTCTAAGAAAAGCCTAAAATCTATTAGCCTTAAGAATCGCAAAACTTTTGGAGAAATTGCTTACCCCTTAGGACTAGCCTCTCTAGCCTATTTTGTCTATCACCAACATAAGATCTTCATCTACGGCTTATTACTTCTTTCTTTTCCTGATACTCTGGCCGGCCTAATTGGCCGGCACTTTAATCCCAAGAGAAAAACTCTAGCCGGTAGCCTTGCCTATTTCCTTTCTACTCTTATCATTTTCGCCACCGGTTTCCCCTGGAACACTAGCCTTCCCTTCGCGATCTTGCTAACTTTTATAGAGTACATTTCACCCTACGGTCTGGATAACTTCAGCATCCCTCTAGTTTATAGTTTATTAGCAACCCAATTATTTTAAACACCATCGCTTCATTAAAACATCGGTTCCCCAATGGATCATTCCACCGATAAAAATTGCCAAAGCTACCACAACTAGAGAAAGACGAAAAAGAAAAAAATAGACTACACCGCAGGCCACCAAAGAATCGAATAAATCCAGAAAAGAGAAGAACCACTTCCCTACCCCCTTGACAACCTTGCCTCCTGGCGGAATAGATAATTGCCTTTTTAAAAAGCTATTAGGCAACTCCCCTAAAGAATAGGCTAAACCGACCAAAAAGTAACTCAGAACAACTTGTCTATTTGAAAAGAAAACACTCTTTTCCCAGGGCAAAACTTTAAAAAGGAGAAACCCATACAGCATCGTAAAAAAAGCCATAATTATGGGACCGCGTACTGTTTTATTCTCACC
The DNA here is from genome assembly GCA_002084955.1 of candidate division CPR3 bacterium 4484_211. Lineage (GTDB taxonomy): Bacteria > Patescibacteriota > 4484-211 > 4484-211 > 4484-211 > 4484-211. The sequence continues at coordinate 9,627 of MZGJ01000009.1, forward strand.
TAATAGCCTCTTTCCTCTCCATGTTATCCCCATATCCAACGGCCAGGCAACTTTCTTTAACATGTTTAGTTTAAGCAAGAAAATGAATGTTAGACCAGAAAAAAGAAGAGGCAGTATTAGGCTGGCAAGCGCGAAAAACACTGCCATTTTTTAGAGGTTAGCTCATGAAGGAGCAACAGCCGGCTTACTTCCTAGTCTTCTCAACAATCTCCACCACCCTAATCAATAAATAAGCCAGAACAGCATACATTAACATGCCGAAGATTGTAGAAAACTCAACTCTGGCTCCCACTCCGCTGGCAGAAGAAGAAAACATACCCAAAAAAGGAAGTGCCAAAGGGTGGGTAAAGTCAGTCACCCATTTAACAAACAGCGCCTCCGGATTTGCTCCCGTTAAAACTAAAAACACCCGCAGTCCCAGCATAAACTCTACCACTACCAGAGAGAAAAGAATAATCTGTTTAACCACGTGCGCTTTTAAAACTCCCATTCTAGATAATATATAAACATAATACAAAAAAAATGTCAAAAGGTATTTAAGGGTAAAGCTGTGCACCTTGAAAGCGGATATATTTTTCTTGCAGGATTCCACTTCTGGGAAGCAAAAATCCTAAATCGCATGCCATTCAACCATGCCTCTGCCGGTGCGGCCTTCTGGTTCATGAGCAAGATAGACACTCAATAGAACAGGAAAGAGGTGCAGGTAGCAAGAAAGCACTAGCTTGGATGAGATTCGTTTTTACCCAATCAGAACGCATTACGCACCAAGTTTTTAGAGAACATCACGATATTTATTGATAAATCCTATTAAAAACTGCAAAACTTTAGTAATTTAGTAAACTAAAAAGATGGGCGTGCAAGAAATTTTTTAGTCTTTTACACTTCCGTTGGGGACTAGTACGATAGACGAGGACTAATATGATAGACTAGTCTATCATACTAGGGACTTTTTGTTGTTACTGCAGGAAATCAGAAAATCAGTTTTTATTAGAGATGATAGACTAGTCTATCATCTTTTTGCAGCCTGGAATGGATCTTGTTGGCATATACTCCAAACTAAAACAAACGCCCAATGTTTGATAAGACCGATATAACAGCGAATTGGTGTTTCTGTGAATCGCAGAATGGTTATCGAAGGATGGGGTGAGCGATGGGATTTGAACCCACAACCCTCTCCTCCACAGGGAGATGCTCTAACCAGTTGAGCTACGCTCACCATACACCTAAATTTTACCACAAGTAGATGCCCATCCACCTTAAATTCTCTCTCTACTTCCAAAACACAGCCAGTGCAAAATCTAGTATTTTCAGAGGCAATCGGAGAAATTTATAGGACAACACCAATATCACTCCGTGGGGGCTTCGGCAAGAATGGCGGTAAGCTCTAAATTTTTTCCGTTGCGCCAGATTTTTAAACCAACTTTATCCCCTACCTTATGTTTAAGAATTAACTTTCCCAAAGTATTGGCCTCATCTACCTGGACTCCATCCACATGGGTAATAATATCGCCCTTTCTTATGCCAGCACTTTTCGCGGCCGTCCCGGGAAGAACCTCCCGCACATAGGCGCCAGCCGCCAAACCCCGTTGTTCAGCCAATTCAGAACTAACTGCAACATAGGAAACCCCTAAATAAGGACGGCTAATTTTTTTGTTCTGCCGAAAATTGTCCATCAACTCCCTTACATATTTTGAAGGGATGGCAAAACCGATATTTTCCGTCCCTTCCCCCACGGCCACATTAACCCCAATAACCTGTCCGGCCAGATTTAGAAGCGGGCCTCCGGAGTTGCCCGGATTAAGCGCCGCATCAGTCTGGAAAACATCCTCCAGCCGCTGATACTGCCCCAACCCCGAACTTGCCGTAATTCCCCGGCCAATACCTGAAATAACCCCCTTGGTGACCGTGTTGGAAAATCGCCCCAAGGCATTGCCTATAGCCACAACCGTCTGTCCTACCTTAATGCTGTCCGAATCACCCAAATCCAAACCGGCAAAATTTCCCCCCTCTATCCTAATAATCGCCAAATCATTTAGAGAATCACGATAAATCTTGACCGTTGAATAGCGCTTGCCATCCTTATCCACCACCGTATATTCGGCTGAAGTATCTGCCACCACATGGCGGTTGGTCACTATTAAATCTTTATCTACCGCAAAGCCCGTCCCAATAGAAGACTCTGACAAAACGGGGCCCCTCCACCAATCAAAGCTTACCTGCTTCTCCAGAACAGAAACAACCGAGGGAGAAGTCTTATCCACCACATCAATCACCGCCGATTCCTCTTGGACCACCCGCTGAGTTACATACTCTGCGGACGGGGCTGGAGTAGGCATGTGAACCTGAAAACGACTCACCAAATCCTGCCAGCCCACTTTCTGCAGGCTATCGACAGCCACACTAAACAGACTAACCCCCAAGAGAAGAAGGAGAATAATGGCGAGGCGTTGAGAAACGGAATGAGGATTACTCATAAAATTAATTCTAATCCCTGTGTCAAACCAGTGTCAAAAACAAATCCGCCAACCGGAAGTCACTCACCCGCGCCCCTGCCGGCGCAGCTTCCCGCTTCACAGGTAATAGCAGGCTTTAATCTGCCCCCTTCAAGCGCACACTAACCGCAGTACCATAAAGGTACACGGCAAGCCGCAGTACCACAAGGGTACACGGCAAGCCGCAGTACCATAAAGGTACACGGCAAGCGTGCGCTACTACAACATCGCCTCCTGCACAAACTACTATCACCCTGTTACTTCAGCAACTCTATTGCCTTTTTAAGCTGAGGATCTTCCCCGCGGGAAACATCTTCATCCGTCAATTCCACCTCCACATCGGGTAAAAGCCCTTTCCCATCAATTGACTCCCCATCTGGCAAAAGCCAGTCGGAGACGGTTATATGCAAACCAGCTCCCCCATCAAGATCCAGAGCTTCCTGCACCGTACCCTTGCCAAAAGTCTGGCCGCCCACCAACATTCCCCTTTTTCTAACCTGAATTGCCCCGGCAACAATCTCGGAAGCGGAAGCACTACCCTCATTAACCAAAACGACCAGAGGAATATTGGTTAATTCCCCCTTATGGTCCAGACCCATCTCCTGTATTTTTCCTGCCGCGCGTTTTAAAACAATATTCCCTTCAGAAAAGAACTCGGAACCGACAATTAGAGCCCCGTTTAAATAACCTCCAGGGTTATTGCGGACATCCAGAACCAAACCTTCGGCGCCCTTTTCCTGAATTCTAGATACCGCTTTGGCCCATTCCGCTTGAAGATCTTCGCCAAAACGATAAAGAGTTAGATGGGCAATTTTATTCTCGGGCCATTCCAAGGCCACACAGGGAATTTTTATCTCCTCGCGTTTGATGGTTAAATTTATCTGTACCACACCATCTTCGCCTTGCTGCCGCCCCAGTTTTAAATTTACCTCGCTTCCTTTCTCGCCGCGGATGCTTGCCACCGCTTTAGCCAACGACCAGCCTTGCGTAGATACTCCGTCCACCTCCAAAATGGCATCACCCGCCTTAACTCCCTGTCTCTCCGCCGGAGAATTCTTTAGAGGGGCCACAATAACCAACTGGTGATCCAAAAACCCCAGCTGTGCTCCCACTCCCTCATAGGTGCCCGCCAAGGACTGCTTAAATTCTTTATTCTCTTCAGGGGTAAAAAAAACTGTGTACGGGTCATTAAGGCTCCCCACCAGACCAGAAACCGCTCCGTACAAGAGATCTGTCCCCCTAAGCCGTGAAGGGTCATAATACTTATTTTCCAGTAAGCCCAAAACTCTCCAAAAAAGAGAAAGATCCAAATCTGTCTCCGTCCCAGAAGGAGGTTCCCTATTTATCACCTGCACCTTTCCCCAAGAAAAAGACAAACCGTACCCCTGATACCCCAAATACCAGCCAAGAAGAAGGGCTGTCAGTAAAGCGATAATTAAACTTAAACGACGCAAATAGCTGGATCGAGCAGGCATAAATAAATGGTAAAAAAACAGCGGGTCGTCAAAACGACTACCCCACTATCGCCTCCAAATTCCTGGTTGGAACAATTTCCAGTCTGTCTCCCACTTTCACTTCGGCAACCGGAGTCCTGATCCCCAACTGCATCCTGGTCTCTTTCCCCCCCAACTTAGAGATTGTACCAAAAACATCCAAGCGGGGAGGATTAATCAGCCGAACATTCAGATGTTTCTTAAGTTCAACAAATTTCTCTCTACCTGCCTCTTCCCTTTCGCCCGTTGTTCTTCCGGAAAGCGGGATCACACAAATCCCGGAATTGCTTAAAATCATACCAAACCAATTTTCATAACGCGAGAGAAGATCAAAAATTGTCCTATTCATCGGCTGATAACCAAAGCCCTCGGTAAGCAGCACGGTTAAACCAACATCCTCACTGCGCCCCCGCGCCGGGGTAACAATTTCATTAAAATCACGCCAATGCATCCCGCCACAGATAACTCCTTTAACCTTTACCGCCAGACACTTATAAATCACCTCTTTGCTCAAAAGGGCGCCTCCCGCCAAAATTTTCCCCTGACAAGAGCCGGTAACCGCCTGTGGCGAGATAGCAATGTCCGGGTTGGAGATAATCTTTATTATCCCTTCCCGATCGTTTCCGGCGGCGATAACTCCTTGAACCTTGCTCACCAGCGCCTTAATCTGCACCCACCGGCCAGGCATTACTTTCTCCACAACCCCCTCCACGCCGGCAATCAGCTTCATTTGATGGGAGGCATACTGCAGAGTCAGTAAACCTGTTTCTTTTGAATAATGGTACAAAACACCATCTATGGGACTGGTAAATTCCAGCGTCTTAAGTCCCAAAAGGCTTTTTCTCCTCGCAATCACAGATCCGCGATACACCTGCGATCCTACTGGTCTTAAAAGACAGTCTGCCGCACGGTCAGGTGCAACACCCAACATATGGGCCAGATTATAGGTCCTAAACCCCGGAGCCGGTTGGCATACCCCAATCACCGTCTCCGGTTTAACCAAATCCCGCCTTTTAACCAAGATTCGCCCCTTAACAGGAAGAAACCGATCAATTAGGCAAGAGACTTTCTCATTTGTAGGGTACCGCGCACGCACCAACATAATCATCTAAATGCCTCCCTCCATAAACAAACTTTCCGCCGGCCAAGTTCGTCTGCCTCCGGCTTATTAAAAGGCCGCCCCCGCGCATCAATAACCACACCAACCTCACCACCACTAAGCTGACGATCAGGATCCCACCCCATCAACTCAACACCCGAAGGCAATTCCAGCCTCATAGACACCGATCGTTCGGAGGCGACAGGAACACGAATCAGGTCGCCGCTCCTGGCAACCACAGACAATTCTTCACTTAATCCCAAATCCAAAAATATCCTCGCCACAACTTCTCCCTCTTTCAGTTGGTGGGAAAAACAAACCGCCGAACCCAGAGGAGTTAAAAAACGGCCAAGTTCCACCGATAAATCTCCAAGAACAGGCAAAATTCCCAGCCGATCCAGCCAAACATCCACCACCCCCTCAAAGGGAATTGCATCCAAAAAAATCAACAGACTATGAGAAACGTCAGGTGCTTGAGATAAAACCGCACCGCTAAGATAGATCCGTTCATACTTCTGCCAATCCGATTTTACCTTCTTGCCCAATTCGGACAGAATTTCTCGGCATAGAGCCTCTTCAATCTCCAAGGATCGCGAACTTAGCGGAAGCTGTCCAGGGAAAATACTCTTGTTGCCGATGTAATCACCGATCTGCACAAACTCCATCTGCTCACTCAGCCAACGGGCCAAATTGCTTTCACAGGAAGAATCCAGCAAGCGGCGGGCTCCCTGTCCCACTCCATAATTTAACTCCTCAAGTTCTTTTAGATCACCAAGCAGCTCCCCTTTCCAACTTTTCCCGGCGCCAACTTCAAAAATTAGCATCCCCCTGCCGTTTCCCATATCTCCCCCCATCCGGTCAAGCAGTGCCCTAAAAACCTGTCCCTCCAATTTAAAGCCCTCCAAACCAGAAGGACTAGCCGCCGGTGATACCGAAACAACAACTTTGGATCTCCCAGCCTCCTCACCCATTTCCCTCCTAAAACGACCAACCACTTCCGCCGCACTATCCAAAGTCAACATCTCTGCTCTTCTGGACAATTGAAAAAAAGCACCCGTAGAAACAAGAAGATAGGCTTTACTAACCGCACTCCCGATATCAATTAATAATAAGCGATCGCCTCCAACACCCATAAGGCAGATTTAAGAAATAAAACCCCGTGGTTCAACCTAGCCGCGGATTAAAATTAAGCGGAGCCAAGCTAGATAAGACCTAAATTGCGCGCCCGCTTCACCGCTCTGGCAAATTGCCGTTGGTGCTTGGCACAAAACCCACTCACCCTCCTGGAGAGCATTTTACGCCGTGGGGTCAAAAACTTGTTCAAAAGATCGAAATCTTTATAATCCGGTACTTTATTTTCTTTACAAAAGAAGCAATACCCCACTCTCGGCTGTTTTTTAAAACGAGAAACTCTTTTGCGCATCTTATTCGGCTGCCTCCTCTGCGGGCTGCGGCTTAGAAACTTCTTCGCTGTTCTCTGTCTCCTGGGCTTCTAATTTCTTGTCTTCCTCCACAGTTTTTTCGACATCTTCCTTTCCAGCCTCCTTAGCGTTCTCTTCAACCTGTTCTCCAGGATGTTCTTCAGAATGTTCTTCAATCCGTTCCCTAACACTTCCTCTTGGCCCACCCAAGGCAATCATTTCCGTACAAACCACCTCTGTTCGGCGAACCTTTTTTCCGGTTTGCGCATCATCCCAGACGGTAGTATGCAGACGCCCCTCAATAAAAACCTTGCGCCCTTTATAAAGAAGCTGAGAACACAACTCTCCCAGCCTATTCCAGGCCACAATTTCATGAAACTCTGTTGCCTCGCGAACTTCGTCCGTGTCTGAGGGACTCCATTCTCGATTGGTGGCTATGCCAAATGTGCAAATAGGCGTGCCCTTGGCTGTATACCGCAACTCCGGATCACGAGTTAAATTCCCAATTAAAAAAACCTTATTTAATGATCTCGTAGCCATATCTGCTCACCTCCCCCGCTTTATCAACATCAATCTTAAAATATTTTTATCTATTTTAAGAGCGTTCTGCAATTTGGCAGTCTCATCACCGGGCAGTTCCACCAGAAACAGCAAATACAATCCCTCGGTCTCTTTATCTATCCGGTAGGCCAATTTTCGCTGACCCCAAACATCAACCTTGACAAGCTTGCCCTTGCAAGTCTTAAGTTTATCAACAACCACCTTTTCCGCAGCAGCGGGCAATACACCAGGCCTAAAAATAACTGTTAGTTCATAAATTTCTTTCTTCTCTGGCATCAGGCCATATGTTACCACAGAAAAGGCATAGGGTAAATGGGGAGTAGTCAATCGGCAAACAGCCGCCAAAACCCCACAAATTTCAGCAACTCGCCTTACCGAGAACAACACCAGCTCGATAAACTCCACCGATACCCCGAAAATTGCAAAACCTTAGTGAACTGTTCAACTTTTGCGTTTCCTTATCGCTCTAGTTCCCGTCGGCGTATCTTCAATTTGATACCCCATCTCCCGCAATTTGTCTCTAATTTCATCGGCCTGTTCAAATTCTCCTTCCTGCCGTAACTTTTCCCGGCGCGCAATAAGCTCCCGCACCTCAAAATCCATCTTCTGCCTTTCATTTTTCGTCTTTTCCACAAGATCTAGTCCCAATATTTTGTCCCATTCGCCAATTAGATTTAACTTTTCGGCGGGCGACAAATCAGTTGATTTTACTGCTTCCCAGACTACCGCCAGGGCCTGCGGCATATCTAAGTCATCGTTAACGGCCTTTTTAAACCGCGACGCAAATGAATTAACCAAAGATTGGCTTGATTTCCTATCGCTTCTTACACGAACAGCGTCCACCCCGAACCGCCTGACACTCTCCCGCAATTTATTTAAAGCGTTCTGTCCCGCGGCCAAGGCGTCCCAGGTGAAATTTAACTGAGAACGATAGTGAGCCGTAAAATAAAAATAGCGCAAGGCTAAAACATCAAAACCATGCGCCTTAATGTCATCAACCGTGTAGGCATTGCCCAAGCTTTTACCCATCCTTCCCCCGTCAACTAATAAAAAAGCATTATGAACCCAGCACTTAACAAACCGCCTCCCCGTGGCCGCCTCTGACTGGGCAATTTCATTGGTGTGATGAGGGAAAATTAAATCTTCACCGCCCGTGTGCAAATCCAGCTGCTCACCCAAATACTTCATGCTCATCGCCGAACACTCAATATGCCACCCGGGATACCCTCTGCCCCAAGGACTCTCCCACTGCAGAATGTGCTGAGGCTGGTTTAACTGCCAAAGGCGGAAATCACAAGGATTTTTCTTGCTCTCGTCCACCACCACCCCCCTGCGAGCAGCTTTAATCTGCAAAGAAAGATCACAACGGGCCAACTCCTCATAATGAGGAAACTTGCCAATGTCAAAATAAACACCGTTCTTGGTAACGTACGTAAAGCCTTTTTCTTCCAATCGCTTGATTAATTCAATCATCTCCCCGATATGCTCACTAGCCCGGGGCCTTTTGTAAGGCTCCAAGAGATTAAGCTCTGAGGCTTTTTTTAGAAAATCCTTTTCATAAAAACGGGCAACCTCCAGCGGGCCCTTGCCCTCCCTCCGCGCCCCTTTTTCCAACTTGTCCTCGCCCGTGTCCGCATTGGAAACCAGATGACCGACATCGGTAATATTCATCACATGTCTAACTTTGTATCCATTAAATTCCAGCCCCCGGCGTAAAATATCCGCCGTAACATAGGCACGAAAATTACCCACCGTCACATAATCATAAACGGTAGGCCCGCAGGTGTACATTTTCACCTCAAGCGGATCAAAGGGAGTAAATTCTTCTTTTGTACGGGTAAGGGTATTATATAACCTCATTTCCTTAATATACGATCATTTACCATTTATCATTTATCATTTACTATTTACCATTTACCATTTCCCATTTCCCATTTCCCCACTACCAAACGAATAAACGATTGATTGGCCTTTAAAACTCCGTTCTCCCCTCCAAAGCCCGGCTAAGGGTCACATTATCGGCATACTCCAGATCTCCCCCAGTCGGCAATCCCCTGGCAATCCTCGTTATTTTCAGGCCACCCTCCTCACGAGCTCCAACTCCCGATTTCTGAATTCTTTCCTTAATATACATCGCCGTGGCTTCCCCCTCCATGGAAGGGTTTGTAGCCAAAATCACCTCTCGAATTCGAACACTTTTATTGTTCAGCCTATCGATCAACTCCCTTATTCTCAGCTCATCAGGTCCGATTCCCATCATCGGGTTAATTACTCCACCCAAAACATGGTAAAGACCACAAAATCTGCCCGTTTTTTCAATGGCCGCGACATCTAGAGGCTCTTCCACCACACAGATTAATCCGCGGTCGCGATTTTCATCCCGGCAAATTTGGCAGGGACTCTGCTCGGCGATATTAAAACAGCTCTCACAAACTGTAGTTTGGTCTTTGAGAAGCAGAATTGCCTCGGCCAATCTTTCTGATTCCAACTTGGGAGCTTTTATGAGGTGATAAACCAACCTGGCCGCAGTTTTTGGCCCAATGGTTGGAAGTTTCCGAAATTCATCTATTAAATTCTGGACCGGCTTAATTACCTTCATATTCCCATCATCTTTTTCGCCACGGACTGCTGAACTTGTTTAAGAGCATAGTTAAAAGCATCTTTTAAATCGTTCCTTATCTCCCCAGATATTTTAACCTGCTTAACATAAAAGTCGCCGCGCATGGTTATTTCAATATCACCGTGATCCACAGTCACCTCTTCTGCTGTCAGCTTACGCTGCATATCCAGTGCATCTTTAACCATCCCCGGCGATTTAGCTAAGTCTTTTAAGGCTTTAAGTTGTTTAAGCATATTACTAAAACCAAATACTCGACAGATTCAAAAAAACTTGTAAAGTTCAAGTTTCTCAACCAGCCGGTTGCTCAATGCTTCATTCTCCTCTTCTTGCATCTTCGCTATTCCATTTCCTTTACCTCTCCCCCCAAAATCTCTTGGGCGATTTTCACCAGATCATCATCGCCCAATGTATCTTTAAACTCTAAAGCTTTACCGTCATCTAGGTCTTTATCTTTTTTAGGCGGGACTCTCCCACCAGACTTAAGCCGGCAGGCAATCACCACCGGCCGTCCGATAACCTCCGCAAACATTTTCTCCACCAAAAGACGATTTCTTTCCTCTTCTACTCTCTCTTTATGAAACTTGTAGTAAAACTCCAGGTAGGCGGTTCCAGACTGGTATCCAACCAGGTGCCCCCCTTTAAGTAGAGCGTGCACCGAGTGATTGTAGGGTTTAACCTTTTCCATCACCTCTGCCCATACTGCCTCCAAATCCACATCAGGGTCGGTGATAATTTCAGCCCCATTTTCGCCTGCAGACTTCTCGTCAACCTCTAGAGACGGCGTACTGGCCTCCCGATTTTCAGCCAACGCCGAAACAAACTGGCCGAATTTTACCAAGGCCACCTCCAGCGGCAGTTGAGGAACAGCCGCCGACCTTATTTCCGCGCCCGCCCGCTGAAGCAAGCCAATCAGTTCAATAATTTCCTTAACCGAAAGACCGCTCTTTTTCTGCTTCCCCGACGACAATGCCTCTCGCAGACTTTCGCGCAGGGCAAGTATAACCATCTGGGCAAAATTATGCAAATCCCGCCCCTGCCGAGCCAAATTTTCCACCAATTCCAATGCCTCTTTAACATTGCCATCAGCCAACAAACACAAAAGATTTCGTGATTCTATTTCCGAACTCAATCCCAACACCTCTATCACCTTCTCACGACTGATCATTTTAGGCGAAAACTCTCTAATTTGCTCCAGCAAACTTAAACCGTCACGAAACGATCCGCCTGCCTGACGGGCAATTAAAGAAGCCGCAGTCTTGTGAATTTCTATTTCCTCTTTTTTGCTGATATCAACAATATATTTTGCCAAACTTGTCTCATCAGCCAACTTAAAATTAAATCTTTGACAACGTGAGACAACAGTCAGTGGAAGACGATGCGGCTCGGTGGTGCATAAGATAAAGATAATATGCTCCGGAGGCTCTTCCAACGTTTTCAAAAGCGCATTAAAGGCCTCTTTGGTCAACATATGCACCTCGTCTAAAACATAAACCTTGTATTTACCGCTACTCGGCTGAAAATGCACCTGCTCGCGCATGGCCCGAACATCATCTATCCCCCGATTGGACGCCGCATCAATTTCCACCAAATCTAGAAAAGTTCCTCGAGCAATAGCCCTGCAGGAACTACATCTTCCACACGGCTCGCCATTTTTAAGAGACGTACAGTTAACCGCCCTGGCCAAAATTCGGGCCACAGACGTTTTCCCCGTTCCCCGCGCGCCGGCAAAAAGATAGGCATGCGCCACCTGTCCGTTTTTAAGCGCATTTCTAAGCGTAGCCGTCACATGATCCTGACCTACTACCTCACTAAATTTTTGCGGGCGATATTTTCGATATAGAACCATGCAAGCTAAAAATTCAAAATAAAATTACGCCGCAATTTTGCTTTCTGCATTTTGAATTTCAAACCGCCACTTCACAAGCCGTCTTCTAATTTTGGGCAGTAATCCCTTCAAAATCCCAATTTCCTCCTTGCAGAAATTCCGCAAAACGTAATCTTCCGCTTCCACTCCCTTCGGCGGACGGCCAATCCCAATCCTTAGCCTCCAAAAACCCTTGCCGCCCAGAGCCTTAATTACCGACTCCACCCCCTTATGTCCTGCCGCCCCGCGGCCGAACTGCAAACGGAACTCGCCGATTTCAATATCCATATCATCATGAACAACTATTAGATTATTAAGAGGTACACGGCACTTGTCAACCAGCGCTTTAACCTCACTTCCCGAGGAATTCATAAAAACACTAGTTTTAAAAAGATAGGTATTGGAACGAGAAAAATCGAAGACTTGACGCAGGTAATCAATTAACCAATGCCCAACATTATGGCGGCTTCTTTGATATTTTTCTCCCCGATTACCCAGGCCAACAATGAGACATTTCCCCATCTAAAAAAATATTCTTGATCCAAAAATAATTAAACCCACCACCACCGAAGCGGCCGCCGCCACCAAAACCGCCCCCGCGGCCACATCTTTGGCAATCTTCACCTCCATATCAAATTCTCTTTTAACCACATTCATCATTGCCTCCACCGCCGTATTAAAAAGCTCGGCCGCCAACACCAGCGAAATGGTTAAAATAAGAACCACCCACTCCCACATTTCCACTTCAAAAAACCACGCCGCCAACAAAACAACAATCCCAACAGGAATCTGCACCCAAATATTGGACTGCGTCCTTAAAGTGTGAATAATACCATCGGTAGCGTATTTATAAGATTTGGCGTGGTCCTTTAAGTGTTTCAGGGGCATAACAATTGCAAAACAAAAAGACTACTTCCCTATTAAATTCCAGATCATCTATCACCTGAAAATAAAGGCTTCGGCATCAATTACTATCAAATAGCAAATCAATGGGCGGGTCATAAATGCTTCTAGTGGTTGTAATAAACGGGGCGACACTCTCTTTGAGGGCGTTGCCCTATTTATAAAGTCTGCTATTGCAAGTAAAGTACAACGTTATGTCCCAGCCACAATTCTTTCCTGTATCTTTTCCATTTCCTTCCGTTCCTTTTTTGTCTCATCTTGATACCCCAAAAGGTGCAGGGCCCCGTGAGTTATCAGCCGGGCAATTTCCTCCTTTTCCGACACCCCATATTCGGCCGCTTGCCGCCGCGCCTGGTCCAAATTAATCACCACCTCTCCCAAAAACAAAATACCCTTTTCTAATTTTTCTCCAGAAGGAAAAGCTAAAACATCAGTAGTCGTCTCTTCCCCCCGATAAACCCTATTAAGATCCCTCATCTTCTGATCATCAACCATCACCACCCCCGCCTTTAGTTTCCCGCTTCTAGCGGTTGAATTTTTGCTCACGGGCAATTTTTTGCTGGCGCATTTTTTCTTCATATTTCTTGCGTTGCGAAGGCTTTTCGTACCAGCGAATTTCCTCAAGTTTCTCCATAAGGCCGATTTTCTCCACCTCCATTTTAAACCTTCTAAGCAGGCTCTCCGCCGATTCTCCGGGCTTGGCCGTAACACTCACATTGGGCATTATAGAATCACTAATTCTGCCCTCGTCCGGGCTGACGACTGCCGAAAACTGACCCCGATTACGGCCCGTCTGATCAGCTTTCCCGCCTACTTTATCTTTATCTGTACTGTTTGTCTGGCCATTCTTGACCACATTGAAACACCTCCTCAACAAGACCCAGAAAGAGTTTTGTTTTTAACAAACTCTTCTGATGGTCGAACTGAGCCCCCTACCGCGTCCCGCTGTTACATCGGAACTCTGGTATCAGGGCCAACAACTCCCTTTCCTCCAATTAAATGAAAATGGAAATGATCAATTACCTGCCCCGCTCCCTTGCCTCCGTTCATCACCAATTTAAAACCGGAATCCTTAATTCCCAGCCCTTCAGCCGCCCTCACCGCAATTTCCACCAGCCTCCCCAATACCTTTTGCCGTTTAGCTAAATTGTCCCACCAGCAAAAGTGATCTTTGGGAACCAATAAAACATGCACCGGCGCCACCGGGTGGATATCATGGAAAACAATCCACTCCTCATCTTCATACTCTATCTTCGCTTCCGCCTGATGGGCGCCAATTTTACAAAAGATACAATCGTCTATAAACATCACACTAGAACTGGGACATGCATCCGCATCCTTGCCAGCGTAGCTCTCCACTTCATGGGTAACAGCAGACCGGGCATTTATGACCCATCCTCAAACATTACGCCATTAGCCGAATCAGTCTTATTATACTCACCGAAAGAAATTCTGACAAGAAAGGAAATTAACTATAGGGAAAAGCAAAACACCGGCAGGCATCAGGGAAATTCCCAGCAAGACGGGCGGAGGCTAAACACCAGCTAAAACATCCGGGCGATATCCCAAAAAGTTACCCACCCCATTAAAACCAGCAAGAAAACAAATCCGGCAATCTGTATCCGCTGCTGCCACTGGGCTTTTACCCTGCACCTGGAAATTCCCTCAAAAATAATAAGCGCCAACCGCCCCCCGTCCAAAGCGGGCAAAGGCAGAAAATTAAATACCGCCAGGCTAATGCTTAATGTTCCAACAAAATGCAAAAAGTCCCTCCATCCCTGCCGAGCAATCTGCCCGCTAATTCTGGCAATTCCCACCGGACCGGCGATGTCCAGCGGGGCTTTTCTCCCCCTAAAAAATTGAGAAAAGGTATAAATTAAATTTTTAAAAATCATCTTCACCATTTCCGCCACCTGGCTGGCAATTGCCTTTGGCACCGCACGAAAACCTATTCTTTGATAGGAAACATAGGGCATAGAAACATAGACAATCCCCAAAGCTCCCTTAGAACTATCAAATCCCGATTCAAGCTCTACCGCCATCTCCTCCAAAGCCGCCGTTTCCTCGCGTTTAACCAGCAAAACCACCTTTTGATCCAAGTTTTCTTTAATAAACTCACCCAGCTCATCCGGAGTCTCAAGATAGTTAAAATCGGATTCGGCACCCACCTTCACCGCCACAATCTCATCTCCTCCTTTTAGACCCGAAGAGGCCGCGGGGGCGCCCTCCACCACCTCTTGAATAGCGGCACTATACCTCAGGCAAGGAGATCCGAAGACGGTAAAGACAACACCAAACAAAAACAGCCCCAAGATTAGATTCATGACCACCCCGCCGACGATAATTACCGCCTGCCTAAGATAAGATTGGCCGCAAAAGGCACGAGGGGAAGTACAATCGCCATCACCAGACCCTTCCCCAAACAAGCGGACAAACCCGCCCACAGGAAGAAGATTAATAGAATACTGTGTTTCGCCAACGGTCCGTCCCAAAATTCTGGGCGGGAAACCCAGGCCGAATTCCTCAACTTTTACCCCCAAAATTTTAGCCGCCAGAAAGTGTCCCAGTTCGTGGACAAAAGCCAGAAGTGAGATGAGAAAAATAAAAGTTAAAAAAGTAAACATTTCTAGTTCACGGATAATAGCAGACTCTTGCCGCGTACCGAATGCCAAACCAAATCCAAATGACAATTTTCCAAATTCTAAACACGGGAAGGTTTCGGTCATTTGAGTTTTGGATTTAGAATTTGTTTGTAATTTGTAATTTGGTGCTTGGTTATTTGCTTGGTTATTGTCATGATGACTACAACCAGGTTGGGCATTTATAACCTATCCTCAAATGGAACTTATCAGGAAAAAAACACCCCAAGGGATAACCTAAAATTGGGTTAAACATGGATTCCTATAATGTGGGTGATTTTGCAAAGCTCTAACAATGAACCAAGACTAGAGCCCCATTAATTCTTTCTCCTTCTCGCTCTTAATTCCGTCCACTTTCTCGTTCACCTGCTCTACCAACTTTTGGAGGTCTTCTTTAAAGCGAAAGAGTTCATCTTCGGAAATTTTGGACTCCTTTTCCATCTCTTCCACTGACTTAATTTTTTCCTGCCGTATTCGGCGCGTCTCCACTTTCGCCTCCTGAGCCAGATCTCTAACTTTCTTAACCATCTCCTTTCTTCTTTCCTCAGAAAGCCGAGGAACAGGAACCTTAATAGTGTCACCATCAACCATCGGATTAAAACCTAGATTGGCCTCTCGGATAGCGGCCGCAATATTTTCTTTAACCGTTGCATCCCAGGGAGAGATAACAATTAAATTAGGCTCCGGAACAGAAATAGTCGCCAGTTCCTTAATGGTTAATTGAGACTCATAGGCAGAAACGCTCAAATTTTCTACCAGAGCCGGACTGGCTCTACCCACCCTTAAAACAGACATCTCCTCTTTTAGAGATTTAACCACCCCATCAAATTTTTTTTGGGCGTCAGTGAGTATCGTTGAGAGCATAGTAACTAAACCTTCTCACCACAATATTCTCGCCGGTGGCAGCGATAACCGACTTTATTTCCTCCTCCACGGTGCGAGCAGTATCTTTAATAAATTCTTGAGAAAGCAGTTCTTCCACCGAAGACGGATTCATGGCCGCTATCTGCATTGCCAGGTTATGAGCCAACTTCTTAAAAACATCAGTCCGGGCCACAAAATCCGTTTCACAGTTAAGTTCTATTAAGACGCCGCTCTTCCCGCCACCGTGAATATAGGCCTCAATTAAGCCGGCCGAAGTTTGCCGTTCACTCTTGGAAGCAGCTTTTGCTACCCCCTTTTTATAAAGAATATCCTTGGCCTTATTTAAATCGCCGCCCGCCTCTTCCAGAGCCTTCTTGGCCGCCATTACCCCGGCAGAGGTTTCCTCCCGCAACTTTTTAATTTTATCAATATCAATTTGAGCCATCATTAGCTAACGGAATAACTCATTCACCCGTTACTTCGTTATTAAGTTATTAGACCATTAAGTTATTATGTTATTCCGTCACCCAGTTAACTGTTTTCTAATTTCCTCCACCGCTTTCTTTCCCAGCCCTTTGATAGCCAAAAGCTCCTCGTCAGACACCTTTTGAACCTCCGACAATTTAGTATAGCCCGCCTTTATTAAAGCATTTTTTACTCGTCCGGGCAAGGAAGAACCGGCAATCTCCGCTGGAGGCTTCGGTTTAGATACCGGCCGAGAAGTTTCCTCTTCAACATCCCCCAAGGCTGAGGCCAGCAAAGAGAGAATTAAATCAATAGACCTGGAAGCGTCATCATTACCAGGAATAGGATAGCTAATTAATTCCGGATTTCCATTTGTGTCTATTAAAGCAACAACAGGAATGCCGGCTTCAACTGCCTCCTTTACCGCCATCTTCTCCTTTCGCGGGTCAACTACAATTAAGGCCTGAGGCTTTTCCTGCATGCCCAATATGCCACCCAATAACTTTTCCTTTTTGTGTATTTCTCTATTAATCATGTGTTGTTTACGCGTAGACAACTCTTCCCACTGAGCAGAACTTTTAATTTCTTTTAGTTCCCTTAATCGAGCCACAGCCTTTTCTACCTCGTTAAAGTTAGTTAACAACCCTCCCAGCCAACGCTCGGTAAGATAAAAAGCGCCAACTTTTTCGGCCCATTTTTTAACCGCTTCTCTTGCCTGCTTTTTGGTACCCAAAAAAAGAACCTTACCACCCTTTTTAGCCAGGTCGGACAAAAACTTCTGAGCGTCCTGGAGACATTTTTTGGTGGCAATAAGATCAAAAATATGCACCCCATTCTTCTTGGCATAGATGTAGGGCTTCATTTTGGGATTCCATTTACGGGCACGGTGGCCAAAATGAACTCCCACCGCCAGCATTTTCTGCAAATTCGGCCTTTTCATATTTAAAGAAGTAACACACGGGATTGTACCACAAGGGAGGGAAATAGAAAAGCCCCGCTTGTGCGGTGTCCAAGACGAGGTCAAAAAAAGGCCCCAGTTGAAACGATTACATTTTTAATTGTTTAATTGGTCTAAAGACGTTACTCAAGTTTTGTAAACTTGACATGCGGCCGCATAGAAGATTTACAAATTTTTTTGTAAAGTCCTCAAGGATGGGTTTAAAAGTGCTCAACTCAGTCAAAGTGCTCAACTTAGTTGTAGTCATCATGACAATAACCAAGCACCAAATTACAAACAAATTCAGAATTCAGAATCCAGAATTCAGAATTCAGAATTCAGAATCCAGAATTCAAATGACCGAAACCTTCCCGTGTTTAGAATTTGGGAAATTGTCATTTGGATATTGTTTGAAATTTGTCATTTGGATTTGGTTTGGCATTTCTAATTTGACATTTTACAGATTCGCCCTTTTCGAGGAGTGACCTCTGTCTTGTCGCTGAACTACAGGCTTGGCTTATTGCGCGCCAGTAACAGACTAAGTGCAGT
>MZGJ01000001.1 GCA_002084955.1 candidate division CPR3 bacterium 4484_211
TTTCCAAATTCTAAACACGGGAAAGTTTTGGTCATTTGAGTTTTGGATTTAGAATTTGTTTGTAATTTGTAATTTGGTGCTTGGTCATTGTCATTATGACTATGACAACTGGGTTGGGCATTTATGACCCATCCCTGCTAGACATTGCGCACCTTCCTTGTTACCCTAAACTCCATATATTTCCCTAACATTAACCGGGTCTGAGATTCAATGGCCGGAATAGTCCCAAAGGTAAGAATAACCACCGGGACAGCAATCCATTGAATATAGCTCAAAAAACGCTTCCAAAGCCCCCACTCACTCGGCCGCGGAGGAACAATTTTTTCATGAATAAAGACCAGCAAGAAAAGGCCGGCGACAGCCAAGCTAAGAATAAAGCTGGAAAAAAAAGGCATATTAAAAGCCAAAACCGTCGTGGCAAATTTAGGGTTTATAAACTGCAGGATCCAACCTCCAAAACTGATTAAAATCGCCAAAGTAGACCAGGTTAAATAACTCCTGATGATAAAAAGAACCTTATCTGTCTTGTTCCAGAAAGGAATATCCCCCCTTTTAAAATAGCGCTTAACAATCATAGGGATATGCTCCACCCCGTATGCCCAGCGCCTCAACTGCAAATATTGCTCCTTTAAACTCCCCGCCAAAGTCTCCGTCTGCACCGTGTCGGCAAATATAGAGATAAAGTGAGGAACAACCTTGTAATCCCCGGCAAAATGATAATACGCCCGCCAATAGAACTCCCCGTCGTCATTTACCTTGTCCACTACCCAATAATCCATCTCCACAAGGCTTAACAGATTAATGGAATGACTGCTAAAATTAAAGTATTTATTTGACCCGGTCATTTCGGAAAGCTGCCAAAAAGAAACTCCGGAAGCTACCAGTCTATTAAGGAGCGGCGCCTGCCAGAAATTATTGTAATACCAAAATATCCCCGTGAACGTCTTCTTCTCGGGATGTGGAGTGGTCAGGTATTTATAAGTCAGCCCGCTTAAAAATTTACTATGGGCAACAAAATCCGCATCCAGGGTGGTTAAAATTATCTGCCGCGGATCCAAGCCCATATCCCGCAGTTTGGGCAAAGTCTGTTTCAACGCCCAGGTGCGATTGGATCCCGGACCCGGATGATGACCAGGGTAGTCTTTAGGATGGATCGTGAAAAAGATTTTCTTAAATTTGCCCTTAAATTTGGCTTTTATTTCCAATTCCTTAGCCTTTAAAATATCTCTTCCCTCTCTCTCTTCCCAGGCAACCAGAACCATAATCTTCTCGTGCGGAAAAGTCTGACGGGCAATGGCGGCAATATTCTGGATTAAAATCTCCACCGGCTCTTTATAGGTGGGAATTACCAGGAGGTGATAAATATCCTCCCACCCGCAGTCTCTGCCGTAAGTAGTCACCCTGGGAGAATCCTTTTTTAATTCTCCGAGCCAGTCTGTACTCTCCGCCTTCTTCATCTTTTTAAAACCCAAGTAGGAGAATAGCGCAATGCGCAAAGCCTTATAGCACCAATAAACATCCAAAAATAAAATTACTCCGGCCATAAAAGCCGGAAGTTTTAATGTCAGCCACAAAGGGCTGGTAAGGACAATCCAGGTTAAAGCCCCGGGGAAAATCTCAAGAAGGCGGGTTGTCAGGCGATGAAAATTAGGCATGGCAATTTATCGGCCGTAAGTATTAAATTTCTACGCTTCTTGGCAATAGAATCTGCTGAGGCAAGCGAAATCAGGCTCTTTGGCATTTAGGACACCAAAATGTCCCTCGTCCGTTAATTTTTTTATATTGTATCTTTGAACCACATCTTAAACACCTTTCTCCTTTTTTGCCATAGACCTTAAAATGCTCTTGATAGTGACCCAAACTGCCGTCTGTATGTCGATACCATTGATCTGAAGCCCCTTCATACCTAAAAGCCTCCTTAAGTACCTGCTCCAAAGCATTAAACAAATTTCTTCCCTCCGCCCGGGAGAGAGAATTGGCTCTCCTCTCTGGATGAATTTTGGCCATCCAAAGAGAATCATTGGCATAAATATTGCCAATGCCGGCTATAACCGTCTGATCCATTAGCAGCGCCTTAATTTTCTTTCCGGAAGACTGAAGAATTTGATAAAACGAGCTCAAAGACAAATCCCCCAACGGCTCGGGGCCGTACCTGCCTAAAATCTTTGCCAACTCATCCCTATCATTCAGGTAGTGGAGATAACCAAATTTCCGTGAACTGGCAAAGCGAAGCTCAGTTCCGTCTTTAAATAAAAAAACTACCCGAACGTATTTATCTTCAATATCCGGAGACTCTCGAAACAACAACCTGCCGGAAAGTTTTAGATGACAGATAAAAAAACCACCGGGGGCCAGCTTAAAAATTATCAGCTTGGCTCTTCTCCCAACCTCCTTAATCCTCTTTCCCTTGACCCCGTTAATAAAAGAAGGCGGCGAGGGTTTGAGCAACTTAGCCGTATCGTACCTTAAGTCTGCAATTATCTTTCCTTCTACTTTTTTTCTTAACTCCTCCTTAACTATTTCTACTTCGGGCAACTCAGGCATAGCGAAAATGATTATATCACGCACAACCTTCCCCCCGGCAACTGTTTGACAAAAAAACATTGCATGACACACTTATCCCATGAAAAATGTATTTATAAAAAGGCAAGTTAGTCCTCTATCTCAACCTTGATGTGGTCACCAACAAAGAAATCGTCAGAGACCAGACTCAACTTATCCGCTATCTTGAAAACTTTGTGCTCCTCAACATCGAGCCAAAACTGGATTTAATTGACGAAATCAACCACTGGCGGACAAAAACTAAAGCCGAAGTTAACTTTATAATCAAGCGAGGATTAGACCTTTACCCAGTTGAAGTTAAGGCTCGACAACTCAACCAGCCTGTATACTCCAAAAGCCTGCGAAGTTTTCTTTCTACCTACCAGCCCAAAAAAGCTTTTGTTATAAATCTATCTTTGGAACAAGAAGACAAAATTGGTCCCACTGAAGTCACCACTCTCCCCTTCTATCAAAACCCTTTCTCCCCTACTTTATAAGATGAAAGGGGATAATTTCCCCCTCCACAAACTTCTTAAACTCTTTCTGAAATCTCTCTTTACTAAACTTTTGGGCTTGCTGGCGGCATGCTTTCGCACATTCCTCAGCCCTAAAATAACCCAACGATTCAAACCGCAAAAGAGCATCCATCAGCGAGTTCACTGCCGGCTTGTCGAAAAATATTCCCGTCTTTCCCTCCTCAACTGTCTCTGCCACCCCGCCAGACCGCAAAGCAATCACCGGTCTGCCAAAAGACATCGCCTCCACAGGAACAATCCCAAAATCTTCCTCTAAACCAGAAAAGATTAACGCCCGGCAGCCAGCGTAAAGCCCGGCCAACTTTTGGTCGGAAACGAACCCCGTAAACTCCACCGGCGCACCTAATTTTTTGACCAACTTCTTTAATCTCCCCTCCTCCGGCCCGGCACCAACAACCTTCAGCGGACGATTTAACCGTGCACAAGCCCGTATGACCAGACCAATATTCTTATAAGCAGATAGCCGAGAAACCACCAAATAGTAATTCGCCGGCAAGGCAGATTCCCCAAAGCCAGACTTTTTCTCAGAGCCCGGCTCTGAGGGTATTTTAAGAGCCGGGCTCTGATCCCCAAAGGTCTGGCTTTCTGCTTCCTTCTCCCGCCAACCACTTGCCAACTCTACCGGCGGATAAATCACCTTGGCTTCTCTTCGATACCATTTCTTAATCCTCCCGGCCACATTCTGTGAATTGGCCACAAAAAAATCTACCCTCTGCGCCGCGGTAAAATCCCATACTCTTAAGTAAAAATCCAACAGGGCCAAGACCGGCCGCCAAAACCAGTGCTGTCGGCGGTTGGTTTCTGTCGGCAGATGGTACAAAAAACGCGGAGGCGTGTGACAGTAATTAATATGAACTTGGTTAGATCTGGTAATTATTCCCTTGGCAAAATTAGCCGAAGAAGAGATAACCAAGTCGTACCGAGACAGATCAAAACTTTCAAAAACCAGAGGAAGGCAAAAACTAAAGTATTTATAAAACGAGCCGATAATTGGCAGGTTCAACCAGCGAGGATAAAAAATTAACTCTTTGGGCAAGTTCAACTGTTCGACCACTCGCCAGTCTACCAAGGTGGTGTAAATAGGAGCCTCAGGCCATATCTCATGCATCGCCTGTAAAGTTTTTTCCGCTCCCCCAAACTGATTAAGATAGTCATGAACAAAGCAAAGGTTCATTCTTCCAACAACTTCATCTCTCCCCAGTTATCCCCCACAGTTAAATCCACCTTTAGGGGGACTGCCAGATCGGCCACCGATTCCATTACCCCCTTAACCTTTTTGGCTAACTCCCGCACCTGATCTTGAGGAACTTCAAATAAAAGTTCGTCATGAATCTGCAGGATTAAAGAAGACCGATTCTTAGACCGCGAATTAAATTTCGTTAATAAATCGGCTATTTCCACCATCGCCTTTTTTATTAAATCAGCCGCCGTCCCCTGCACCGGATGATTAACGGCCATTCGCTCCGCCCCACTACGTATATAGTCCCTTGGTGAATTAATATCTGGAATGTTTCTCTTTCTTCCCCATAATGTTTTAACAAAACCATATCTTCTGGCTTCCTCTATTTTTTCTTCACCAAATTTTTTTACGCGAGGGTATTGATTAAAATACTGGTCTATAAAACGTTTCGCTCGATGTTGATCGATACCCAGCTCTTCACTCAGTCCATAGGCGCTCATTCCATAAATTACACCAAAATTAACCGTCTTTGCCACATGACGCTGATTGGGGGTAACATCGCCCACAAAACAATTAAAAATGCGCGCCGCAGTTGCCGTATGAATATCCTGGTCTTTTTCAAAGGAAGCCAACAGGCGCTCATCTTTAGAAAAATGAGCCACCAATCTCAGTTCTATCTGCGAATAATCGGCACTCAATAGTTTATAGCCTTCTGGAGCAATAAAAGCTTTACGGACATTTTCCTCCATCCCCAAATATCCCCCCCGGCCTCCTCGAGGAATATTCTGTAAATTAGGATCCTGGCACGACAACCTTCCCGTAGCCGTCCTGGCCTGATTAAAAGTTGGATGCACCCGGCCATCGGCACCCAGCCGCTCTAAAATTGAATCCACGTAGGTGGATTTAAGCTTAAACAGCCAACGATATTTTAAAATCTTCTCAATAACCGGATGGCTCCCCTTTAACTTTTTTAAAACCGACTCATCCGTAGAACGCTGTCGAGTAGGCGTACGTTTAAACGACGAAAGCTTTAATTTATCAAATAGAATTTCCTCCAACTGCCGAGGTGAATTTAAATTAATCTCCTCCCCAACCATTTCATAAATCATCTTCTCTGTTTTTGCAATTCGCTCTCCCAATTCCTTGCCCAACCTAGTTAAAAAGGAACGATCGACTTCTATTCCTCTTTGCTCCATGGCCAACAAAACAAAAACCAAAGGCATCTCCAGAAAATAAAACAGCTCTTTTTCCTGCCGATTTTCCTCCAAATCAAGTTTAGCCTGCAGTTTTTTCTTTAACTCAAAAACTTTCCGGACGCTCTGAACAGCGGTCTCCTCCTTTCGGCTTCCCGTCTCCTCCCATTTTTCTCCTCTGCCTAAAAGGCCAACAGCTATCCGGGGATCAAACAACGGAGGCTTAACCAAGACTCCCCTGCCAGACAACAACTTAATCTGCTCCTTAGCATCAAGGGCAATTTTCTCCACCTCTTCGTTATTAAAAAGAGCTCTTGCCTCTGCAGGGACATCAGGATAAACCGATACCCGATAACCATCACACAACGCCAAGCAGAATTCATCCGCTTCCTCTCGCGCCAAAAAGGACACCTCGCGAGACTTAAAAGAAACTGCAGTCGGATAAACAGATCCCTCCCGACGACTCGCCGAGGAAACAAAGAGCTCTCCCTGTTTCGCCACAGCTTCCCCAACCCCCAATGACACCCTCTTAAAAAGACTGTGAAACCCAAGATTCTCAAACAGCTTTTTAATTTTATTCAATCTTATCTGAGGCACCAAACACTGCTTAAGAGAAAAAGGAAAGTCTACATTTCGCCTAATATAGGCCAATTCTCTGGACAATAGCGCTTTCTCTCTGCAACTGCTAAGCTTAGCTCTCCACCTGCCGGGTATTTTATCCAAGTGATTATAGATGTCAAAAAGGTCTCTATAGAGGGAAAGTAAATGTGAGGCAGTTTTAGATCCCACTCCCTTAACTCCCGGTATATTATCAGAAGTATCCCCCACCAAGGCTTTATAGTCCACCAATTTCTCCGGAGGAATTTTATACCGCTCCCTCACCCTTTGGACATCATAGACCACCATATTAGAGAGTCCTTTTCTAGGGGTATAAACCTTCACCCGGTCACTTACCAACTGCAGCAGATCTAAATCCCCCGTTAAAATAACCACCTGCGATTTATCTCTTGATTCCTGAGTTTTGAATTCCGACTCCTGAATCCTTTTAACTATAGTTCCAATAAGATCGTCTGCTTCATAGCCATCCGCTTCGTATCTCCTAAATCCAAAGGCATCAACAATCTCCTTAACCAGATCAATCTGAGAAATCAGCTCTTTATCCAATTTCGGGCGCTGTATCTTATAATCGGCAAACTGCCGATGGCGAAATGTCGGCGCCCGGGTATCAAAAGCCACCACCAAATAATCCGGGCTAAACTTATTCAGAGCCTTCAGAAGCATCGAGGTGAATCCGTATGCCGCCCCGGTGGGACGGCCGTCAGGAGCAGTTAACGGCGGGAGAGCATGGTAGGCACGGTGCAGGAGAGAATTTCCGTCAACAAGAAGAAAGGTGGACACGGGAAAGTTAAAAGTGAAAAATTAAAAATTACAGCCCCCCTCATAGTTTTCCAGCCTTTAACTCTTAAGCCTCAATTTTTCACTTTTCATTTTTCATTTTTCATTTTTATCTTTTTTAATTAATTTTTTAAATTCTTTCCCATCAATTGTTTCCTTTTCTATCAGTTTCTGAGCCACTCGGTCCAGAGCCGTCTTTCTTTCGGTAAGAATCTCGCGAGCTTGCCTATAGGCATCATCCAAAATCTTTTTCACCTGTTCATCTATTTCGGAAGCGCTTCTGTCCGAAAGCACATGACGCTTGCCCAAAAAGCCGCCATAATCTGCCTGGTCTATTTCACCATAATGCCAGTTTAAAGGCCCCAGGTCACTCATGCCGTACTGAGTCACCATCTCGTAGGCCAGCTTCGTTGCCTTTTCCAAATCAGAGGAAGCTCCAACCGTCATTTCATGACAGGCAATTTGCTCCGCCGCTCTCCCGCCCATAAAAGAAGTAATCATTTCCAAAAGGCGCGTCTTGGTCATATGATATCGATCAATTTTGGGAGGAATCATGGTAAAGCCCAGGGCCAAGCCGCGAGCGACAATAGAAACCCGGTGCACCGGATCCATATGAGGCAGGCTTGAGGCAACAATGGCGTGGCCGGCCTCATGATATGCGGTTAGTTTTTTATCTTCTTCAGATTGCAGGCGCCTTCTCTCCGGGCCCAACTTCACCTTGGTTGCGGCTTCCTCCAAATCTGCCGAAGAAATCTCCTTTTTCCCTTGGCGGGCGGCCGCAATAGCCGCCTCATTCAACATATTTTCAATATCCGCCCCCGAAAAACCCACCGTCCTCTGCGCCAGGGAATTGATATCTACATCCTTGGCAAAAGGCTTGCCTTTCATATGGATTGCCAAGATACCCTTCCGTCCCTCAATATCGGGCAGCTGCAGAATAATACGGCGGTCAAACCGCCCAGGCCGGGTTAGGGCCGGATCCAAGAGATCCGGCCTATTAGAAGCGCCGACAACCACCACTCTGTCCCGCGGAGTAAATCCATCCATTTCCACCAATATTTGATTTAAGGTCTGCTCCTGCTCACCGTGAGAACCGGTAAACCCAAAACCTCGGTGCCGACCGATTGATTCTATTTCGTCAATAAAAATTATTGAAGGTGCATGACGTTTAGCTGTGGCAAATAGGTCACGAACCCTGGAGGCCCCTACCCCCACCAGCATCTCCATAAACTCCGACCCTGCGATGCTAAAAAAGGGCACCCCGGCCTCTCCGGCAACGGCTCTCGCCAATAGAGTTTTTCCTGTTCCGGCAGGGCCTAAAAGCAAAACCCCTTTGGGAATGCGGGCTCCCAACTTGGCATATTTCTGAGGATTCTTAAGAAAGTCAACAATTTCCCAAAGCTCCCTTTTTGCCTCGTCCACCCCGGCGGCGTCTTTAAAACTTATGTGCGGCTGATCCCGTGAAAAGAGCTTTGCCGTGGATTTGCCAAAAGAAAAAACCGAACCCGCCGCCCGTCTACCCTCCCGCGAAAGAATCCAAAAAAAGGCAACCATAATAATAACGGGCAGAAAGTTAGAAATAATCCCCACCCACACTCCCCAGGGGTCGGGATTCTTTATCTCAATTTTCACCAACTCCTCCGGGGACTCCACCCCGCTATCTGCCAGAAGGGAAAACAAAGAATCTGTAGCTTCTTTGCGCGACTCCGCCGTGGTTCCATCGCGATAGAAAATTTCCAATTGGTTCCCCTGTACGGCAACTTTTTCCACCCTACCCTGCTTAATATCTGCCAAAACTTGGGAAAGTTGGACCTGATTAGCCGATTTGTAGGGAGAGGAAAATTGAAAATACAAAAAAAGAGCCGCTATTGCCAAGAAAACATAAATTAAAAAGGCCTGCAGCAGCCTGCCCCAGCCAGGCTGATTTTTTTTATTTTTAGGCATACATCTATTTTAACACGAAGTTCCACCTTTTGTGCCCTGCCAATGTTATAATGGAATACGGAATTCGCCCGCCCAGACTCAGCAAGTCTGGTTTGGCACTGCCAGAGGCATTAAAGCAGGCTCGTTGTTAAAATTATGTTTCTCAAAAAAAAATTTCTCCCCTTTTTATTTTTGCTAGGAAGCATAGTCACCATCATTAGCCTGAGCAGGTCGGTTATCAGAACCTACCGAAGAGAGAGTCGTTTATCTAACCTAAGAAAAGAAGTTGCCCTCGCCGAAGAAAAAATTAAGGAATTAAGCCAAAAAGTTCAAGAACAGGAAAACGACCAATTTGTTGAACAGCAGGCCAGAGATAAACTGAACATGGCCAAACCCGGCGAAAAAATTGTCATCGTCAATAAAGAGCAAACAAGCCAGGAACAGCAGATATTGGGCCAGGCAACAGAAAATCTAAACACCAATTTGGCCAAGTGGCACTACCTTTTCTTTGGCCATTAAAACCCGCCTCTCTCCATATACCCGTTCCCAATTTTGCCCATTTTTGTTATACTGCAAAGTGCGGGGAAGTGTAACGGTTTGCACACGAGGCTCATAACCTCGAGGTAGCGGGTTCAATTCCCGCCCCCGCAACCACGAACCACGCTGGGTTCATAGCTTTGCCACAAGAAGGCACGAAGCTCTCGTCTGGTTCATGCGGTGAACTCTAGCTCACCGCTCATTTAATTTTTAACAAATCTGGATTTAGTCCTGCGCTTGTATGTGGATCTCAAGCAACTAGCAAAGAACTTCACTGCGCTTGTTTTTGATAGTTTTATACGGCAGGGTAGCTCAGTCGGTTAGAGCAGAGGACTCATAAGCCTCAGGTCGTGGGTTCGATCCCCACCCCTGCTACCACAAACTGCGTCAGGCTCACGACTCCGCCACACGGAAACCCGAAGCCCTTGTAAAGCTCGTGCTTCAAACTCCGTGAGGTTCAGATCGCGTCATTCTACAATATCCCATAAATTCAGTTATTGACATTTTATTCTTCTTATATTAGAATTAAAAATCAGGTCCTGCAAAAGGCCTCAAACAGTCATGATTCCCTTTGAAGAAGCCCACAAGCAATTTATTGACCATCTAAAGGAAAAAGACAGCGCTCGCTCAACGGTTTTAGCCTATGGGAAGGACATAGAACAACTGTTAACCTTTGTTCAGAAAGAGCTGCGCAAAAGCGAAATCCAGAAGATAGAAAAGGCTGACCTTCAGAAATTTCTGAACCATCTGGCGGAGATTGGATTTACCCCCAAAACCATATCCCGTAAAATTAACTCTACGAAGACCTTTTTTAGGTTTCTAAAGATTAACGAGTACATCACCGACGATCCCGCAGCACTCATCTCGCATCCAAAATTTGAAACTCCTCCCCCGAGGATACTCTCGGAAACCGAGTACATGGCCCTAAGGGACGCGGCAAAGAGCGATGCGCGAACCTACGCCATTATTGAGATACTGCTTCAAACCGGAATTAGGATTGGCGAATTGGCACAGATTAAACTTGACGACATTGAAATTAACGAAGAATTGGAGGCGGGAATGTTGAGGATTCCACCTTCCCGGGTTACTTTGGGACGGAATATTCCCCTAAACAGGGCTGCGGTTAAAGCCATACAAAGATATTTAGAAATAAGGCCGGACGTAGAAGATCGGCATCTTCTGGTTACCCGTAACGGGAAGCCTCTAGCCATCAGAAATATTCGGGCGGCCGTAAACCGCTACTTTAAACAGGCTAAAATTGATAACGCTTCGGTAAACGATCTTCGCCACACCTGGGTTGCCCAGCACATTAAACGCGGGGCCAGTCTAATTGTTATCTCCAAGCTGGCCGGCCACAAACGAATTGCCACCACCGAGAAGTATCTGAAGTATGTTGAACCCCGAAAGCAAAAGGCCGAACTGGTTGAGTTATAAAGATTGAAAAATGCAGATTGGTTTAACCCGCCTTAATCCCCTCCCCTTCTCGTTTACCAATCTCTCCTATCCCCGCACCAGAAAAAAGAAATCGCCACCGCAAGGCGGCAGAGCCTCATCTTGCGTTTGAATTGCATTTCTTATCCTCTCGGGATAAAATACAACTAATCCGCGGTAGCTCAATGGTAGAGCGGCTGCCTGTTAAGCAGTTGGTTGCAGGTTCGAGTCCTGCCCGCGGAGCCAGGCTTGACGAGGAGCGTATTTTGAGATTACATCAGAGGGTTTTTGCCAGGTATATCGGACCCTTTTGCCTTTCAATTCTAAGTTCTGAAGTGTCAACCTCAAAAGAAGCCTTTTTCCCTTGCTTTAGAACTTTCAAACACTTCGTTAGTTCTTAAAGCTAGTTTTAAAGTGTATTCTGCGGTCAAGTCAAATAGTAGTCTTCGTCAGCATTCTGCAACTTAGAAATTTTAAAGTTAACTTCATTCTGTTTTGCTCTGATTTGCTCTGAACTTTTCCTAATTTCTTCATTCTTGCTCTTTGTAATTCGTCTGCAGTAACGTCGGCGGAGTCCAAATTGCCCCCCGCCAGCAGGATCTGGCAAGGGCTGTGCCCTTAGGGCTAGTTCTGGCGACTGGATGGATGATGCGGTGCTCGGGCGGATTTACGAGATCATTAATGCCGGCTTTGCGGTCGGGATTGATAAATTTCGCCCCCTTGGTAGTAAGCCGCTTATTCTCGGCCAGCGTTTGGCGGAAATTATGCAATACATCCGCTGGCGCGGAGGATCAATACATCTTTTGACTTCGGCATACACAACCGAACATATCGATGAGCTACTCGATCTCCTTGTACCGAACGGGGCGGTTTTCGCTTCACTGGACAGGCCGCGGGAGACGCACAGCCAAGCGATCCAACCCGATATCCTACACTCCCAGAAACGTTGAGAAGTTCTTTGTGGTAATTGTTTGCACTTGAGCCGCAGGATAAGCTTTGGTAAACTCTTCTGCTACTACTCTACGCATTTCTCCCTGCCATTTAAATTCAAAACCATAAAGATTACCCCCCCGCTCTTCGATTAAATCAATCTCTTTTTGATCATAGGTACGCCAAAAATAATAATTTGCTCTCCGGCCTAAATTTTCGTTAAACTTCATTCGCTCTATGTACAAGAAATTTTCCCATAACTGTCCCTTGTCATTTCGAAGATTTAGACCATTAAAATTTTCAATCAGTGCATTTCTTACACCGTTGTCGTAAAAATAATAGCGGCTTGTCTTAGCAATCTCCTTCCTTAAATTCCGGCTAAACCCGCCAACTCTGTAAATAACAAAAGACTTTTCCAGTAGATCAAGATATTTATCCACTGTTGCTCGGTCCATAGAAAGATTACTGGCTAACTCGGAGATGGCCACCTCATTGCCAATCTGGAAGGCCAATAAACGTAGCAAATCAACTACTTTATCCGCTTTTTTAATTCCGCCAAAATCAAGTATGTCCTTGTACAAATAACTGGAAACTAATTCCGCCAGATAATTTTCTCTTTGTCTCCGACTTTCTATAGTTAACGCCTCAGGATAGGATCCAAAAACCAACCAACGCTCCAGTTGTTCACGGGCTTCAAATTTTCCCAACCAATCTGTTAGCTCCTGATAGGATACCGGGTAAAGCATAAAAGTTTTCTTCCTACCAGTCAGCGGTTCGCTAATTTTCCCGGCTAAATCAAAAGAGGCTGACCCGGTAACCAAAACTTTAACCCCAGGGATGTTATCGACCACAATTTTTAAATTCAATCCAATATTGGGAACCCGCTGAGCCTCATCAATGATCAAAATTTTCTTGCTACCAATAAGTTCCTTTAGTTTTCGTTCATCCTGGCTGGACAGAACCTCGCGATATCTTAGTTGATCACCGCTAATTTGCAGATTGGATTCTTCTAATTCTTCGGCTAATTGAGACAGCAAGGTTGTCTTACCCACCTGCCGCGGGCCATAAAGAATAGTTACCTTTCCCGGCTGAAGCGCTTCTTTAACTGCCTTGGTAATAATCCTAGGAATTAACATAAATTAGTTATATTATAATCCAATTAATTTGTCAAACTATAGGTGAACGGTGGAAGGGCACAAAGCATGCAAAGAAGTTAACCAAGAAATTTTACCGAGGGCTCTTAAAATTGCTTATTCCTGTAATTCAAGGCTGGGATTACTCAGAATTTTCACTTGCTTCTCTTTTGGAATTTTAGTCTCAAATAGTTTGACTATATTTCCAACAGTAACTTCTTCTTTTTTGTTGCCGTTTTCTGCAAAGCCTCTTTTCAAATCTCAAAACGGCTCCTTAGTTAAGTGCACAAAATGTATTCTACTATCTATGTCTGGCTTTAGTAACTGTTGACTTAATTCTCGCCTTCACTTATCATTATAATAGATGTGAAAGAAAGAAAACAATATATTCTATACATTTTAATATTATGGGATCTATGTCAAGCACTAATTCTAAATCAAACATCGCTAAGAACATAAGGAGATTAAGACAGGCAAAAAAGCTCTCTCAAGATAGATTATCAAAGCTCGCCGATTTGTCGCTAAATTCAATCGTTAATATAGAGTCAGGCAACAACCCCAATCCTACAATTGGAACATTAGAAAAAATAGCCAAGGCGTTAGGTGTTTCAGTTGAAGAACTATTAAAGAAATAATATGTCTGATAATCTGAAGAAAACAATTAAAGAATTACCAGAAGACGAGCGACCGCGAGAGAAACTATTAAAATTTGGCGCAGACAAACTTAGCGATTCAGAGCTTCTTGCAATACTTTTGAGAACTGGCACAAAAGGAAAGTCAGCTATTGAAATGGCGGAAGAAATTATCAAAAGCGCTGGAGGAAGTTTTAAGGGATTGGCTGGTAAAGATATAGAAGAACTTACTAAAATCCCTGGTGTTAAAAACGCTAAAGTTATAACAGTTGCCGCTACCTTGGAAATTGCTCGTCGAATTTCCAAGCAAATATTGAAAGATAGAGGAATTATTTAATATGCCGAAATTACCAGATCCATTTTCCATAAAACCGACGAAGGAGCAAGTAAAGATAACACGCGAAATCATAGACGCGATTTTTAAGGACCCCCAAGTTAAGTATGGTTTGCGGGAGTTTTCTAAATTAAAGATTGAAGAAGTTTTACAGGTTTTTGAAAAGGAGAAAGGCAAATTTTATACTCGTTGCTTTAAGCGTGACAAAGATATTTTAGTTTATAACAAAAACAAAAATACTAGTAAACCGGAAGAGATTATCCGTCAGCTATGGCTTATTCGTTTAATAAAGGATTATCGCTATCCTTTGGAAAGAATAGAACTAGAAAAAGATATACGTTTTGGCCGAGAAGTGCACGCAAAAGCGGCTGATATCGTCATTTATCAGAAAGACAAAGTTACTCCTTATATTATTATTGAAGTAAAAAGCCCCACTGAGGAGAAAGGAATTGATCAATTAAAAACTTATCTTAATGCCGAAGGCTCACCTATCGGTGTATGGTCAAACGGCAAAGAGCGTGTCATTTTATATCGTCCCTATCCAAAGCAGTTTGAGGATACACTTACTGAAATTCCAAGAGTAGATCAAACTGTCAATGATGTTTTAGAGGAAAGAAAGACGCTAAAACAACTTACTTCTGATTATAACCTAATAGAACGAATTAAAATTTTAGAGGAACTTGTTCTTGCCAATGCTGGGGTTGACGTTTTTCAAGAAATTTTCAAGTTAATTTACGCAAAACTTTATGATGAAAAGGAAGCAAAATCTCGGCTGGATCAAGAAGTATATTTCCGAAAATCAAAAGACCCTAAATTTACTTTTGATATTATTAACCGTCTTTTCAAAGAATCAGTTGAAGAGTGGCCTGGTATCTTTAATCGCTATGACGAAATTTTGCTTTCCCCCGATCACTTGTCGGTTTGTGTGGGACAACTACAAGATATAAAACTTCTTGACTCTAATCTAGAAGTGGTCGATGCCGCTTTTGAATATCTTTTGCCAGAGGTATCAAAAGGCAAAAAAGGTCAGTACTTCACACCTCGCCATGTGATTGACATGGCAGTAAAAATGTTAAACCCGCGTGATAAAGAATATATTATTGATCCTGCATCTGGTTCCGGCGGCTTTTTGATTCACGCTATGCAGTGGGTTTGGAGCTATGACTTAAAAGATGCGCTACACGAAAAACAGGTTGAGTACGCTCGCCGTTATCTTTACGGTATTGATTTTGACGACAAGCCAGTAAAAATTTCGCGGGCATTAATGCTTATTGCCGGAGACGGCCGTTCGCATATTTTTAAACTCAATTCTCTTAATCCTAAAGAATGGCTGGGGTCTAATTCAGAAAAAGAAAAGGCTCGTGCCGAGCTACGCGAACGACTTCTTAAAACCGGCGATTATGAAAGAGATAGAGAAAACGAAGAAACCTTCCGCAACTTTGCTTTTGATGTTTTGTTAACTAATCCACCGTTTGCCGGGAAGATAAAGGAACAATTATTACTCCGAGAATATGAGTTAGTAAAAAATAAAAAAGGTAAGATTCCCAAGCAAGTTGGACGCGATCTTTTATTTATTGAACGGGCGTTGCAATTTATAAAACCGGGTGGAAGATTAGCAATAGTTCTTCCACAAGGAAAGTTGAATAATACTAATACAGAACATATTCGCCAATGGCTTTTTGATAAAGCGAGAATTCTGGCAGTGGTTGGGCTTCATGGAAATACATTTAAGCCCCACACCGGAACAAAAACATCAATTTTGTTCTTACAAAAATGGAATGACAATCCAAAACTTGGTCCATTAAACCCTTATCAAGAAGATTATCCGATTTTTATGGCAGTTTCCAAAAAACCGGGCAAGGATAATTCCGGGGAATATGTTTATAAAAAAGACGAGAAAGGAAATTATATTTTGGATGAAAAAGGTCGGCGCATTTTAGATCACGACCTCGATGAAATTGCCGAAGCATTTGTAAAATTCGCCAAAGAGCAAAAATTTAATTTTTGGGAATAAAAATATGACAGATCAAGAAATTCTACAAATATTTTTAGACACCCAGGAATGGCAGAGATTTGAATGTAAAAGAGCTGCCATTCAGCCATCAAAATTATTAGAAACGGTTGTTGCTTTTGCAAATACTGACGGTGGTTTTATAGTTATAGGATTGGAAGACCCATCTAAAGCGCGAGAAGAAGAGAGATTGATCGGAATTAGTGAAAATCCTAACAATGTTTCTGAGTTTTTAAAGCTCATTGAGAAAGAAATTGATCCTCCTTTAAAATCCTGGAGTAAATTTGAACTTGATATTTGCAATATTCATAAAGCTAAAGATGTTTTATTAGTAATTAATATAAGAAAAAGCAATGATGTTCATTCGTTAAAGAAAGGGGACACTTATGTCAGAAAAGGAAATCAAAACGTTAAGATTACTGCAAATGAGATTATTCGACTAAAATATGAAAAAGGATCTATAAAATTTGAGAGTGAGTTGTCTAAAATACAAACTCTTGATGAGATAGATAGAGATCTTTTTGGTGCTTACAAAAGCGATACGCAAAGTGAGGGAGAAGATGATTGGCAGTTTCTGAAAGACAACGGGTTAGCTATAAAACAAGACAATATTTTTGTACTTACCAAAGCTGGGGTTTTGCTTTTTCATAAAAATCCTTCTGTTGCTCTTGGGAGCAAATGTGGCGTTAAAATATCTCACTATTACGGGACGAAACCTACTTATTCCGAGAAACCTAATTTTGTTCGGCGGCCCTTTACCATAGAAGGCCCGCTTTTGCATCAGATAGAAAAGACAATTAAATATTTCCGGGATATTGTAAAAAATTCTCCGCCAAAATTAAGCGGAGCTGCCTTTAGTCCTTCTGTACTTATTCCTGAATGGGCCTTCCAGGAGGCTATAACAAATGCTGTTATACATAGAAATTATTTTATACAAGATGATATTCAAGTTAGATTTTTTGATGATCGAATAGAAATTGAGAGCCCAGGCACTTATCCTGGTCATATCACCGTTAGTAACATCCGTTCAGAAAGATTCGCAAGAAATCCTCTCATTTTAAGAACTCTTAATCGTTTTCAAACAGCGCCTAATTTAGACATTGGGGAAGGAGTAGATCGTATGTTTAAGATTATGAGAGAACGTAATTTGTATGAACCGCTATATTTTCCTCCGTCAATTAGACCCAATTCCGTTCTGCTAATTCTTTTTAATCTCCAAAGGATAGAGTATTGGGATACTGTAAGCAAATATTTAGATAAGCATTATCGTATTACTAATAGTGAGGCCCGCAGAATTACAGGTATTAAAGATACTTTAAAAATGTCCCGTCTTCTAAAATCTTGGGTTGATAAAGGACTATTACAAAAGGTTGGCGAAAAAGCAAAAAAGGTGGTTTATTATATAAAACCAGGACAAGAAATGCCTAGTCGTTTATTTTCAAAGGGGGTTGAAAATAAATAAAAAGTTGTCGAATTTACGTTTAAAATCAAGCATTTTTTCAATTTTCATTTTCATCTATGGTTACTTACTCCATTATTCAAAAATCACAACTTGAAGGCGGCCTGCGGCTGGATGCGGAATATTATCAGCCGGAGTATTTGAATAATGCAAAAATTATTGCAACGTTACCATATGACGTGAAAAAGTTTGCCGACC
The DNA here is from genome assembly GCA_002084955.1 of candidate division CPR3 bacterium 4484_211. GTDB lineage: Bacteria > Patescibacteriota > 4484-211 > 4484-211 > 4484-211 > 4484-211. Next base: position 17,434 of record MZGJ01000001.1, read on the forward strand.
TCGCTTCTTATATTACCAATGGTCATACGCCGTTGCATGCGGATTTATCTATCGGAGATGTTTATTTTCTAACCGCTGAAAATGTTTTTGATTTTTTTATAGATTATGGAACGGCAAAAAGAATTACTAAATTGGCGAGTAAAACAGAATTAAAAAGAACGATTTTATCAGATAATGATTTATTGATAACAATAAAGGGGCGAGTTGGGAATGCCGCTATCGTTTATAAACTACAACAGGATACAAATATAAATCAGGATGTAGCAAGAGTTGTAGTAAAAAAGGGAATAAGCCCATTCTATCTATCTGCATTTTTGAATTCTAAATTTGGGAAATTACAAGTAGAAAGAATTGCGACTAATCAAATCAATCCTTTCTTGGGTCTCGGTAATCTAAAAGAACTACTTGTTCCTATTATTGAAATAGACAAACAAGAAGAAATTGAGAAATTAATTAAAAAAGGATTGGATGAATTGGAAAATTCAATCTCTCTCTACTCTCAGGCCGAAAATTTGCTTTTGGAAGAGTTGGGATTAAAAGATTTTCAGGTTGAAGATGACCTATCTTATATCGTCAATCTTTCCGAAATAAAATCTGCTCATCGCGCCGACGCCGAATATTTTCAGCCGAAATATGAAAAATTAATTGAAAAAATTAAGAAATACGGCTCGGTTCCCTTGTTAGATTTGGTCCAAAATGTGCCGGCGAGATTTAATCCGAAATCCCAGCCAACAAAACTTTTTCGATATATAGAACTTTCAAACATTACTTCTTCTGTTGGGACAATAGATGGATTTTCAGAAGTATCAGGAGATGAAGCGCCAAGCAGAGCAAAAAGAGTGTTGAAAGCTAACGATGTTATTTTTTCCAGCGTTGAGGGTTCATTAGGAAAAGTGGCTCTAGCTGGAAAAGAACAGGAAGAATATCTGGCATCAAATGGTTTTTTTCAATTCAGAAGCAAAAACATTCTGCCGGAAGTTTTGTTGGTTTTAGCAAAGAGTTTTGTTTTGCAAATGCAGTTTGAAAAAGAAACAACAGGTACTATTCTTACGGCAGTACCAAAAGAAGCTGTAAAAAATATTATTGTTCCAAAAATAGAGAAAACTATCCAGCAAAAAATCGCCGAATTAGTTCGAAAATCCCACGAAGCCCGCTTAAAAGCAAAACAGCTTTTAAAAGAAGCAAAAAATAAGGTCGAAAATTTAATTGAAACAAAGTTATAAATACTATGGCAAAAGTAGGCAGAAGGCGCAAAAGAAAAACTTCAACAAGACAACGTTTTCTAAAAAAGAAAGGGTTAAAAAAGGTACCGAGAGGAAAAGAAATTGATCATAAAGTACCTTTATCCGAAGGAGGAAGCGATAGTTTGAGAAATTTAAGGTTGATTAAAAAGAAGACGCACAAGCAAAAGACAAAACGAGAAGCTCGCAGGCGCGCTAGAAGAAGATAATTTTACGAATAAACCACTTTCTGAAAAATTTGTAAAAAGAGCAATTATTAAATGGCTTGATAATCATCCGGCAGTCCTTGCTCGCTCGACCGCAGACACACCACTACAGGCCACACCCGCAAGACATTGAAACTGCAGACTTCCAACACGAAATAGAAACAATACCCCGTCCGCAACCGGACATACTAAAGTACTACAGGAAACTTCTCTCCCCTACTCAGCCCTGAGTTTTCCCCCAAAGACCGAACACCTTTATTACTCGTTAGCGAGATGCCCACACTGCCGCGAGGACTGCCAACACGGAGAAAACTGCCGCCGAACAAAATATTGCTTCTTCATTCGTTTTGGCGAACAAAAATTTAAAATAACGCCACATAACCATACCCTATATTCGCGACAGCTCTCTTTTCACCTTAATAGGACACCTCTTCCCAAACTTAAGAAACCTAATCATCAAGCTTCCTTCTACAGGATTAGCTCCCCAAAGTTCTATAACTTATGTCTTAAATTTCTCAAGCGTTCTTTCTTGTTTCTCCAACTCTTTCTATCTGGGCGCCTAAAGACTTCAAATTCTCCAAAAAATTCGGGTGGGCTCGATAGATAGTGTCAATATTTTTTAACTCCGACTCCCCCTCCGCCATCATGGCCGCCATCATCAAGGCCACTGTTGCCCTAATAATATATGGACATTCCAACTGACCAGCTCTAAGTACTGCCGGTCCCAAAACAATAATTCGGTGCGGATCACAGATTTCAATTTTAGCTCCCATTTTAACCAGCTCCGAAACCCAAAATAACCCTCCCTCGTAAACCTTATTCCAAAATCTCACCGTCCCTCGGGTTTTCAAAGATAAAGCAATCGTTAGAGGCAAAAGGTCAGCCGGGAAATAAGGCCAGGGAGCCGCCTCTATGCGCGGAATATAGTTGGGAGTAAAAGGCTTTTCCGGCACAAACCTTTGACCTTCTTCCACCACGGCTGTCGTTCCTTTATACTTAATTTCCACACCCAGCTTGGCAAACTGCTTAGTAATAAGCGGGAAGAATTGGGGAACTGCATCCTTTACCTCTATCCTTCCTCCGGTGGCAGCCCCCAAAGCCAAGTAAGTAGCAATTTCATGATGATCAGACGAAACTCTAAACTCAGTGCCATGCAGCCGCCCAACCCCTCTTATCACAAGCCTGCTCGACCCAATACCGCTGATCTGCGCCCCCATGGAGTTAAGCATAGAACATAAATCTTGAACATGGGGCTCACTGGCCGCATTATTAAGAACCGTCTCGCCCTCGGCCAAAACCGCAGCCATAACAACATTTTCTGTCGCCGTTACGCTCATGTAGTCTGGCCAGAGCTCAGCACCTTTAAATTTCTTTCTAATCTTTAGCCAGACCCGCGAATCTTTCCTGCCAACTTCCATTCCCATCTCCCGCAGCATGCCAATATGCGGATCAATCTCTCGGATCCCCAAAGTACACCCTCCAATAGAGGAGCCTATAGTTAACTTCTTAAACCTTTGTAAAAGCGGAGAAATAAGAAGAAGACTAGCCCTCATCCCCAAAGGCAACCTCCCGTCAAAATTGTCCAAGGAGAGGGAGCTATTTTGGATCGAAATTCTACCAGCCTGCTTATCCCACTCGGTTTTTGCTCCCAACTCTTCTAAAACTTGCACTATTTTCTGCACATCAGTTAAGTCGGGAACATTGTGAAGAATCACAGGCTCGTTTGTTAAAAGACTAGCACAAAGAGCGGGCAAAACCGCATTTTTATTGCCCGAAGGGGTAATAATCCCACCCAGCTTTATTCCGCCCTGAATTCTAATATCTGACATAGAAAAAACCGGCCATTCCTGCCCAACCGGTACTTTTTAAACTGTACTTCCCCGCAAAAAAGCAATCAATTTTCCCGCATCAGCCGCACTCTATCTCCTATTGAGATGCCCCTTTTTTCAACCTCTCCCGCATTTACCTCCAAAACATAAGCGGCCTCGGCGCCGGGGGCATAACTGGCGCAAGGTTCTAATTTGCACGGCGGCAGATCCTCACAAATATCTGCCACCCTCAAATCCTCACCAATCCAAATAATATCTAAAGGAATCAGCGTATTCTTCATCCAAAAACTATAGACACCCGGCCTATTAAACACAAAGAGCATCCCCTCGTCCCGGCCTAATTCTTCCCGATACATTAATCCTCTGGAACGCTCCCGCGCCGTTATTGCCAAGCTCACCCTAAAACAGCCACCTCCAAAACAAACCCGATTAGGCGCCTCTCCCTCTTTATTTAGAATTTTATTAGATAAATTCTGTCGCCAACAGAAGAACAAAAAAGCGGCCAGCGCCAATAATAAAGCGAATACCACAAGGACAGTTTTGAGTTTAATCATCCGCCTTCCTTTGCATAACCTCCAATCTCTTGGCAGGCATGTCCAGGACCGAATCAGGAAAAATCCATCTTATAAACTTATAAAGAAGCAGTCATCAAAAGAATGAATTGGTGGGCCAGGGTGGGGTCGAACCACCTGCTTTCATCTTATAAGGATGACACTCTACCGTTGAGTTACTGGCCCTCAACAAAGCCTGAACAAGACAAGTTCCATACAGCTTTCCTTGTCGGCCAAATTGCGCCCTATTCCCCATTTGGCACGAGCCTGCATTTCGCAGGTCATTTTAAAGCCGGCTATTACAAAAACACCAATCAACTACCTCACCTTAGTCCCTGGCGAAACTTTATCACAAGGCATAACCAGCACCGCCCGCCCATCTACATCCGCCGCCAAGAGCATTCCCTGCGAATCCAGGCCAGCCAGCCTCTTTGGTTGGAGATTAACAACAACTACTACCTGCAACCCAATAAGAGCCTCCTTTGTATACCACAGCTTAATCCCAGCAATAAGAATACGCTCCCCCAATTCTCCCAAATCAACCGATATTTTGTACAATTTATCATATCCCTCCACATCCTCTACTTTCTTTATCTCCCCAACCCTTAAATCCAACTTTTGAAAACCTGAAAAAGGAACTGTAACCATTTTCCTTCTACATCTACGCAAAATGGAGGCCTGGGAGGGAATCGAACCCTCGCATAGCGGTTTTGCAGACCGCCGCCTTACCGCTTGGCTACCAGGCCTTTTGCCAGATGATGCCGAGGCAGATTTCTACCAAGATTCTACTCCGATGTGTATCAGGAATCTGGCTGCCGGGCTCTGCCCAAAGTATACCACAACTAAAAACCCCGCACCTTGGAGTGCGGGGCTATGCTCGCTCCCAGATCCAAGTGCTCAGTCAAGCTAGAGCTCGATTTAAAAATTAAGCTCTAGTAACCAAACACTGGGAACTGGAAGCGAGATTTATTGTTTCTAGTCTTATAGTCTTACTAATTCGCTGTAGACAACTCTGTTGAAATCTCTGTCTTTACTTGATGCGGCAATTATAACAAGCCATACCATATCTGTCAAGTGGGCGGCGACTATCTAGTTCGGGAACACAACAAATGCAAAAAGCAGAAAGTTTCAATTATTACCTTTCTCCAAAACACACGAGGAAGCCGCGGGGCGGGATTGCATCAGCAAGAATTTAGCCGGATGAAATATTACCTAATTTATGGAGACATCTTTACGGAGACACTAAAGCCTCCCGGAGAACTTCATCTACATTCTCAACCAAAATAAAACCCAAATCCTTCCTAATATGCTTTTCGATTTTTTCCAAATCACCCTTATTTTTTTGGGGCAAAATTACCTTTTTGATTCCCGCCGCTCTGGCCGCCAGAACTTTCTGCTTCACCCCGCCTACAGGGAGCACCAACCCCGAAAGGGTAATTTCTCCCGTCATGGCCACATCATTTTTAACCTTCCGGCCTGTCATCAATGAAGCCAAAGCACAGACCATAGCTACACCCGCCGAAGGACCGTCCTTAGGTATGGCCCCCGCCGGCACATGAAGATGCAGATCATTCTTTTCAAAAAACTTCTTGTCAATTTTTAGCTCCTTGGCCCGAGATCTAATTAACGACAAGGCTGTACTGGCCGATTCCTTCATCACATCGCCTAAATTTCCGGTAAGAGTTAATTTTTTCCCTCCGGGCATTTTTCTGGCCTCTATGAATAGAATATCCCCCCCCGAAGAAGTAACCGCCAACCCGGTCGCCACACCCACAGCAGACAACCGTCTTTTAACTTCCGGAAAGGCTTTCTGCGGACCTAAATACCGCGGTACTTTACCGGCGGTAATACGCTCCCCTTTTGTTTTTTTCTGCGCCACTTTTTTGGCTACCTTGCGGACAATTTTGGCAATTTCTCTTTCCAAATTACGCACCCCGGCTTCGCGCGTATACTCCAAGATTATCCTTTCTAAAGCCTTTCTCTCAAAAACAACCTGTTTTTCATTTAATCCATGTTCCTTAATTTGTCGAGGAAGCAGAAATTTCTCGGCAATAAATATTTTTTCTTCAGCTGTGTAGCCGGGAATCTCAATTATCTCCATCCGGTCCAGCAGTGCCGGATGCATAGTCTCCAAAACATTGGCCGTGGCAATAAACATCACCTTAGAAAGATCAAAGGCCAAATCTAGATAGTGATCCCGAAAAGTACTGTTTTGCTCTGGATCTAGAACCTCAAGCAGAGCCGAAGAGGGATCACCGCGAAAATCCGCCCCCACCTTATCAATTTCATCAAGCATAAAGACGGGATTATTTGTCTCAGCTCGTTTGATACCCTGAATTATCCTGCCCGGCAAAGCCCCAACATAAGTCCGGCGATGACCTCTAATTTCTGCCTCGTCGCGAATCCCCCCCAAAGAAATTCTGACAAACTTGCGTCCCAAAGCACGGGCAATGGATTTCCCCAGCGAGGTCTTCCCTACCCCAGGAGGCCCTACAAAACACAGGATAGGGGATTTCAAATCTTTTCTAAGTTTCCTAACCGCCAAGTATTCAATTAAACGCTCCTTGATCTCCTTAAGATCGTAATGATCCTCATCAAGCACCTTTTGAGCCCTCCTAAGGCTAAGATTGTCCTTAGTAGAAACATTCCAAGGGAGATCCAACACCCAGTCCAAATAGGTTCTCACCACCTGATACTCTCCAGACATCGGATGCATAACCTCCAGGCGCTTTATCTGAATATCCACTTCTTTCTTGGCCTCTGGAGGAAGACCCACCTTCTTCAGACGCTTCTTTATCTCCTTAATCTCGGCCGCCAACGGATTTTCTTCCCCTAATTCTTTCTGAATGGCCTTCAGCCTCTGCCTTAAAAAAACCTCTCTCTGCGTTTTATCAAATTCCTTCCTCACACTAGACTGTATCTTTCCCCCCAGTTTAATAAACTCCAACTCGCGAGACAGCAACCGCATGAGTAACTCAAATTTCTCTTTGCCTCCACTAGTTTCCAGAAGCTGCTGCTGCTCAGCCGGCTTGAGCCTAATTAAGGTGGCCACCGTATAGAGAAGTTTTAGCGGTCTCTCCTCCAATTGCTCCAACAAAACACCCATCTCTTTGGGCAAAAAAGCGGAGGCGCTAATTACCTTCTGCGCCGTGTTAATTAAAGACTTACACAAGGTCTCTGTTTTTTGATTAAAGGGAATTTTTTCCTCTTTTAATTCCACACTGGCCACCAGAATATCCCGATAATACCGCCAGTCCAAAGCACGAATTCTCGATATCCCCTGCAGGGCCACCATCTGCGAAATTTTAGAAATGGGAATAACTTTGTGGATTAAACAGGCAGTTCCAACTTGAGCTTCGGGCCATGAACCTTCCCTCTGCCCTCCACTCCCCTTGGAGCGGCCGCTCTTTGTCTCCTGCAAAAATGTCCCGATAAAATGGGAGGTCTCCATAGCTTTCCTTACGGCCAGTTGCGATTTGGCACTTTCAACAATTACCGGGATAACCGTCTGCGGGTAAATAACCGTCCCCTTTAGAGGTAAAACAATAAGCTCCCTGGGAACATCCTTCCCCTGCACGGTCTCGTTTTCCTCAATAGAGAAAACACCTTCTTCCAATGGTCCTTTTTTTCTACTATCAAAAAGAGACATCGTTAATCAACTGACAGCTGTCAGCCAATAAAATGCTTAACAGTCATTTAGATTTCAAAATTGACTTAATCTTTATAATTCCAAATTTGCCCCCTTTAGCAAACCCCTGCCTCATTCGCCAAGAGATCGCCAAGACAAAAACATGCCGCAAAATCAACTTGCAAGAGCTTCTTAGTCCACTTACATAATAGCACGACCGTCAAACAACTCGTTGAACTGCTAAAGGCCAAGGTTAAGAATTAAAGCCAATCCAAAAAGGCCGACCCAGACCCTCAAGTCCCAATTATAAACCTTCAGTCCATCCATAAAACCAAAAGGCAGCAAATTAAAAAGAGCCAGGCGGGCGTTAATAGCCCCCCCATAAGAAAGAAACAGGCGGGGGCCCCAAAGCACGGCGGCCAGGTAGAACAAGAGAGACAAAACTATATTGCTTATCGGCCCGATGGCGGCAATTTTCCCATTTTCTTCATTGGTGGTTATACCCGAAATCACCACTGCCCCCGGCAGGGCAAAAATAAATCCCGAGGTCCAGGCGGTGAATATTGTCAGCAGCAAACCCAAATCAAATGAACGGAACTCTGCCCAGCAATTAAAACGCTGTGCCAAAAACTTATGCGCCAGCTCGTGAACAACAAAAGAAACGCCCACGGTAACCCCAGAAAACAAAAAGGAGGAAAATACCCCCAAGCCCGGCAGGCTTCTGGTAAAAGCTAACGCAAAGGAAAAAGAAAGCACCGCCCAAGCCTTAATTAGTTGTTGAACCTCTTCTTCAGAAAAATGCATCAATATCAATCTGCAAAAATTAACCTCTTGGAATAGCTTTTGTTAATTATGTTATCTCCCCTGCGCCTAGACTGCTACGCAGGAATAAAAGCTAACTTCGCCCCGCACTTTGGACATCTTCTCCCTTCCATGTAATTTTTTATTGAATACCCAAGCCGCTCCACCACTTCCTCTCCACACTGCGGACAATAGCTGCTTTCATAATCACTATGGGGAACATTGCCCAGATAGACATAGTTTAGACCCAATTTCCTGCCAATTTCGTAAGCCGCCTTTAGAGTTTTAAGCGGCGTTGGATAAGAATCCTCCATTTTATACTGAGGGTAAAAGCGAGAGATATGCCAGGGCATATCCCGGGAAATACCCGCCAAAAATTTGGCAATTTGACTTAATTCTTTTTCCGAGTCGTTTTCCCCGGGAACCACCAAAGTCGTCACCTCCACCCAAATGCCTTTTTCGTGCATCAGCTTAATAGAATCCAGTACCGGCTGCAACCGCGCCCCGCAAATTTTACGATAGTATTCATCGGCAAAGGCTTTAAGATCAATATTGGCAGCATCAATTACCCCAGCCATTTTTTCAATAGTCTCCGGCGTTTGAAAACCATTGGTGACAAAAATGTTTTTTAACCCCTGCTTTTGAGCCAATTGGGCTGTATCATAGGCAAACTCAAAAAAAATTGTCGGTTCGGTGTAGGTATAGGCAATAGATCTACATCCTGCCCGCAAGGCAGATTTAACCACCTGATCAGGAGACATGCTCTCACCAATAATCTGTCCCCTTGGTCCTTTACTTATCTGGGAAATCTGCCAGTTTTGACAAAAAGCACACCGAAAATTACACCCCGCCGTGGCAATAGAAAAACTTTTTGTCCCAGGCAAAAAATGAAACAAGGGTTTCTTTTCTATTGGGTCCACATTAGCAGAGATCACCCTGCCATAAACCAACGAGTAAAGCACCCCATCGCAATTCTCCCTCACCGCACAAACTCCCCTCTTTCCCTTGGCAATAGTACAGCGATGCGCACATAAATTGCACCGAACCTCATCATTTTCTAATTTGTCGTAAAGCATCGCCTCGTACATAAAAAAAACAGCAACCAGAAAAAAGTACTCCTACCCATCACTCATTACCCGCCGCTCTCGCCACCCTCTGCGCCCGCACAATGTATCTATTCACATCCAATCCCAGCGGCCAGCAGGTCATCAAGGTTAAAACTTCCTCTTCGGTTGGGGCCAGATACTCCAGGGCCTTTTTAGAAACCACCTTGCCCTCCACAACCTGATAGTGGTAACTCTGCCCCTGATACACCACCACAATCCTATCGCCGGTCGTCAATTTGTGCAAATTATTAAATACCCCCTTATATTCGCCGGTGTCACCCCCGGGGATCTGCGAGTGCCCGAAGAGAAAAATATTCCCCTTCTCTCCAGGAAGAGCCCCGTCCACAATAACATTAGTAAACTCACGGTGTTTAAAATGGGCCACCCCTTGGGTCACCCGCCAGAGATACTCCCGCGGATTTCCACCATCAACATTGGCGATTACCGGCACATTAACTTTAATCTTAGGTATCACCAGCGAAAAATCTTTAGAAACAGGAATTATGTCCGGTTGACTTACCTCTGCTTCCTCTTTTATCCCCAAAATAGATGTTGCCTTCTCATAACTCTCATATACTCTAGAAGGCTGCCTAAGCCAAAAGACAGCAGAATAAGAAACTAACAGAACGATAAAAATGACCAGACTAATTTTAAGTAATTTCACAGCGGGAAATAAGGCCAGGGGCAAAACAACTGCCTGCCCCCGCCCATGTCAGGCGCTTACGACCCATCCTCACCGCCATTATACCAAAGGCATTGGGAGAACTAAACAGATGATAATCAGAAAAATTTACGGCGTAGAGCAAAAACTGGAGAAATAAAGTAGAGCAGCGCCTGAAAGTAAAAGCCCAGCGCTTCCCTCAGAGAAACTCCGGTAACCGGAAGCTCCGCCTCCGGCGTTGCCGAAACCTGATTGGCATTAGTTGACTCATTCCCCCGCTCGTCTACTGACCGCAATGTGTAGTAATAGGTGGTCCCGTTTACCAAACCGGTGTCGGTATACGAAGCAACCGAAGAATCGGCGCTTGATTTCACCAAATCGCCCAAACTCCCTTCCGTGGTACTGCGGTAGATATTAACATGATCAAAATCCGCCTGTGAAGGATTGGTCCAACTCAATTCCACCTGGGTGCTTCCAGAAACGGCTGTGATATCCGTCGGCGCATCAGGCGGCGTGGTATCAGCACCGCCGGTGGTCAGAGCAAACTGCGTAAAGTGGTTAACCGTAAAGGTAATCTGATTGCTGTCCGTGTCCACGGTGAAACTGGTAATTCCCTGCCAAAGAGAAGAGGTGGTGTCATAGTAAGAGGCCCCAATCTGATCCTCGGTAATTCCCAATTCATCCAACATTCCCTCAGTGTAAGGAATAGTAATGGTCACATCGGAGTTAAAAGTGGAGTTAACCGGGGTGCCGTCGGCCAAAGCCCGCAAATCATACCCAAAGGCCAAGGGGCGGGCGTTCTCCTGTTTGGCAAGCTGTTCTGTGGGGGTGGCGACTACGGTAACCGTCCCCGACTGAGCAATAGCCCCTGCAGGAATGCTGATTACCGCTCCATTCTCCAAAGTAATCACCGCCGGATTGGTGGCCGAAAAACTACGAGAGGTCGCCGGAGGAATGGTAAAATCAGTCTCCGCTAGAGCAAGGTCTTGAGTTTGCTGTGCCGAGTCCACCGTCACAATATATTCCGGACTGCGGTAGAACGTGCCATCTTCCTTTTTGTAATCAGCGCCTACATGCCAGACATCCCCTTTGGTCACATTGAGAGAATAATCTCCTGAGAAACTCATCACTTCGGAATGACCTCCCTGGTCCGACCAGGCCCAAACAAAAGCCGAACTCTTAGCGCCGTCAATAAAAACCGACCCCTTAATCACCGCATCCGACGCTTTATACCTCAAGGTAACCTTTTTGGTTTCTCCCTTGGCTACAGTAACGCGCTGAATATCCGGATTCATGTAGCCGATGCTTGCCGGCGCACCCGATCCCACTCCGTAGGTACCGGCAGGCACCTGCAGAACAATCTTCCCTCCAGCATCCACAATATCGCCAGTATGAATCCCCTTGCCCATATCTTCACTGCCCTCGCCTTCTTTCCCCGCATGGGTATCAGCAAAAGCAAAAACTCCATCCAAGGGCTCACCATTGGGATCCAGCACGGTAACCTCTATGGCGGCATCGGCGCTTAATAAAGTAAAGTTTCTTTCCACCGTTTTACCAGAAGCAACCACCGTCTTGGAATCGTCCGGGGGCCTCATCATATAGCCTGATGAGGGATCAACAAAAACCCCCAGGAACCAGCTGGTACCCCCTACCACATCCAAAACATACCTTCCCGTATCCTGATCCACAAAAGTATGCTTCATTCCCCCGGTGGGAGAATGTCCAAAAACTTCCACGTGCACCCCTTTTACGAGGCGGCCATTCTCATCAACAATTTTTCCTGTAATGCGGGCGTCGTTTGCCTTGACCACAACATCAACACTCTTGGTCTCATTGTCCTTTACGACAACCGTTTTCCCGGCCATAGCCGAGTACTGCGAACCCGGCGGCAAGTGAACCATCACTGTCCAGGTCCCCGCCGGCACGGCTAAACTAAAACTTCCGTTGGAAATCTCAGTTCCCGGACCAGGCATCGGAGGATCTCCTGCTCCTTCCATAGCTTCCGCCCACCCAAAAAGATCGGTCATAACCTGCCCGCTCTCATCCTTGACCAAACCGGTTATCACGGCGGTGGCACTGACCAGCTTAAATTCAACACCGCTCACCGTCTGATCCTTAGAAAGCGATACTTCTCTCGGAGGCCCGCCCATATAGACATACCCCTCCTCCGGCCGCGGCATAATCTCCCATTCCCCCGGCGACACCAACAGGTCAAACTTGCCCCCCGCCTCAGAAGTCGTCTCTGTCCAGCCGCTTCCCCCTGGACTCCAGGCCTCCACTTTAATGCCCTCAATTCCATTTCCTGCCTTATCAAGCACCCTTCCCAAAACATGCTCATTCTTTTTAACCAGGGTAATCGTCCCCAGGTCCTTAGTCTCACCCTCACCCACCCTAAAGGGATCCATCTGGGGCACGGCGTATGATTGGTCATCTAAATGCACACCCAGCTTATACTTTCCGGCCGGAACATTAACCGTAAAAACTCCCTGGTCGTTTAGGCCCCCCCCTGACCCCATGCCGTCCGAACCCCTCACATCTACGCCCCCGCGGGCGGCCGGCGAGCCATCGGGATAAAGAACCTGACCAATAACCCTGGCAGTAGCCTTAACCACCGTAAAATTAACCTTGGCCGATTCTTCAGTGTCATCGTCAGCAAAAGAAACAATGCGCGGAGGGTTAGTATAGGCCCAATTCACCGGCAATTGTGTATTTGTATCCTTATCCCAAGGGGCATTAAGCATTAGCTCCCACTCACCGCCGGTTAAACCCAGCTCATAAGTACCATCAGCCTCCATCACCGTGGATAACCAATTACGCCCGCCCTTTTGATTGGCTCCCACCTCCACATTGGTCGGGACAGTTCCGTCGCCAAATTTCACCTTTCCGGTAACCACTTTAGACGGCAACCTCACCGCGATCTCACCCATATCGTACACCCCGCCGCTATAGCTGATCGCCGGAGTCTCGGCGGGATTTACATAGCCGGAACCCGGAGAAAGCCAGACTTCCAGCAGGTAATCCCCTGCCTCCACACCGACAAAAGAAAAAGCTCCATCTTCCCCAGTTCCCCACTGGTAGGACTTAGAGTAATCTTTCGTGTGCAGTTCCAGCCCTACCATAGACAAGCCATTCCCCTTCGGGTCAACTACTTTACCCATAACCACATTTCCCAAATAAAATGCCCCTATTTTGCCTCCCTGATCAATACGGTCCATGGGTCCGCCCTCCCCGCCCAAAAGCTCCACCGTCCCCACCTCAATCTGCACGTTAAAACTACCCGCCACCTGAGGATTAATCACATTGCCCAAGGTAAAACTAACCTTCTGTCCACCAGATAAAGCATTGGAAAAAAGCGCTGTGTAAATATTCGTTTCATTCCCTTCGCCGCCACCCGGGACCAGACTTAAATCATCAGAGGCAAAAGTGGCGTTGGAAAAATCCGGAGATTGAGTCGGATCCGGCTCCCCTCCTCCCTCTCCACGACTCTCATAGTTAACAATGACATTTACAAAACCAGCCGTATTCTCGGCCATGTTCACCGGAATATCCGAGGTAGGGGTAAACGAAAACTGATAACTGGTATTCGCCCCCAAAGAAGTGTCCGCCGGCGCAACAGAAATTACAAACTCAGAAGGAACAACACCAAAAACAGATGGAGCAAGAAGAAGAGAGAGGAAGAAAGAAGCCAGAACGACGTTAAAAAGAATTAACCCTTTTCCTTTTACCATAGGCAGTATTGCTTACAGGGAGAAAGTACCATATTTTGTCAAGCGATGTCAAGGACTATCATCAATATCCTCATAACCGATGGGGATTGTTTCCTGAGGGATAGTATATGACGGGAGGGTTCGCTCCAGCATTAATTGAAAAGTCAAACGGGTGCACTCATCCTGCCGAGGCAAGTTGGTACCGCTTTCAAAAGGCAATTCTTTGGGTAGGACTATTCTTGTAAACTTAAAAGGAATCGTGATGCCTTTTCTCATGATTTATCTGGTTACAACTTAATCTTAACATACCTTTCAAGAGTTTTACCCATGAACTCAAGAAGGGAAACTCTAAAATAAGGCAAAAATAATCAAGGGAACAAGCATTCCCAAAATCAATTGGGGAACCGTATGTCTTTTCTTCTTCCACCTTGACCAGCAAACCAACAAGACTAATGGAAACAGCCACCACCAGAACCAAGATGCCGTCTGGTTCAATAAAAAGTAAAAAGCCGTATTTATAGCCGCATGAACACTAATTTTATAAAACAGAGTAATGAAGAAGATGATTATCAAGAGGACGCAAAAAGGGGTAAAAAGCTCCAAAAAAACACCGCCCAAATAGGCGCGCGCCAAAAGGTAGAGACCTGCATAACAAAGGGCAGTTAAGCCATAGGCAAGATAACGGTCATGCCGATCCGTGGCGTCCAGATCTTTAATCCAACCCCTTCGCAAACCATAGATAAAAAAAACAACCGGAATCACCCAACCTACAAGCAAAAAGACAAACAGCCAACCGCTAATTAGGCATCTTCCCCCCTTGAGGAACAAAAAGATAAGAATTAAAGGAATCTCCGAGGGAGGTCCGGAAAGACGGGAAATATATTCGGCAAGCATTGTCTAAATTCTATCCTAAACGTCAATCACCCAACATTCCAGAAGCAGACCCTAATTAAATTACTCAACCGTCTCCACAACAGTTCCCACCGGCAATAGCTTGTAAAGCTGGGTAATAACCCGGTTGTCATGCCGAATACAGCCGTGGGACGCCGGCCGGCCGAGGAATTGCGGCTCGTTGGTACCGTGCAGACCAATATCGGTTCTTACATACCCGCCCTCCTGCCACCGAGCCAACCGGAGGAAATAGGGGCCATATTCACCCGACGAACTCTCTTTAGAAATGATTTTCCACCTTCCCAGAGGAGTATAGTAGGGAATCTTATACCTAGAGGCTGACCCGGTGGAAACCGGCGACTTCATAATAAGCTGTCCGTTTTTATAAACATATTCCACATTTTCCGAAACATCAACCACCACATAAAACGAAGCGTCTTCCTTAACCGGGGCTGCCAAAGGACTATTGATTTGTATCCGTTCCACCAGCCCTTGCGGAGGCAGGGCGCGAAAATTGCCATAGTCAGTTTCCCCCCCGGGTAGTACCGGCATACTCGCCCCAACAGCCAAAACGAGGATTATTTCTAACACACCCAAAAGAATTTTCCAATACATAAGGATTACTGAAGGTGGGTCATAAATGCCCAACCCGGTTGTCATAGTCATAATGACAATGACCAAGCACCAAATTACAAATTACAAACAAATTCTAAATCCAAAACTCAAATGACCAAAACTTTCCCATGTCTAGAATTTGGAAAATTGTCACTTAGATATTGTTTGAAATCTGCCATTTGGGTTTGGTTTGACATTGGGCATTTTTAATTTGACATTTTACGGATTCACCCTTTTCGAGGGGCAATCCTTATTTTACTGCTGAACTACAAACTTGGCTTATGCGCGCTTAAGATTGCAGACTAAGTGCAGTACCATTCGGTACACGGCAAGAGTCTGCTTTTGCGGTTAAATTTTGAAATTATGTCCCGGCTATAAGGATTACTATGACGACTGGGACGTCATGCTACGCATACCTATCGGCAACACTGCTCGCCCCAAATGATTCCGGCTTTGTCCTAACATTAAACCCCATTCCACGAACCATGCCGATGATCTCGGCCAACATATCACGAGTCTCTCCACCGGCTCCGATATCCACATGGATTTCCAATTCATACCCCAAAATTTCCTCCCCGGGGAAGGCACTTATAAACCGCTGAGCCAAACGCAAAGACCTTAAAGCCTCTTCATAAATTCTCTGACGCAAAAAGTACTTTCTCTCTTCAACAGAGCGGCGCCAAAAGTAAATACCCCCCGCCCCAACCCGATGGACGACCACCGCACTTACAAAATCTACCCTCCTGGAATTCTTAGTCTGCGAATCGGTACCAATAATTATGCGGTAGCGACAAGCAGGCTCTTTACGAAGGTAGGCCAAAATTTTCTCCAAAACCCCAGTAAAACTCAATTGGCCGTAGGTAGGACTATTAAAGGAAAGCTCCATGGTTCGTTATTCTTTTCCCTCCGTTATCAGTCTCTTATAAATCTCCAAATACTTTTGGCCAACCACGTTCCAGTCGTACTGTTCTACTTCCCTTCTTCCCCAGTCTGACATCCGCCGCCTTAGATCTGAGTCCCGACAAAGCTGGATCAAAGCTAACGCCAGCCGGTCAACATCACCACTTTCCACCAAAAAGCGCCTCCCCTCCCCTGTCAAAACATCCCGATATCCCGCATTATCAAAAGCCACAATCGGCAAATTGGCCGCCATAGCCTCGACTAAAACTATGCCAAAACACTCACCGTGCACCGCCGGAGAACAAAAAATATCCGAACCGCGGTAGTACGAAGGCAATTCATCATCGGGGACATAGCCCGTAAAACAGACATCTTCCAAATGGTTCCGTCGGACAAATTCCTCTGCCTCATCCCTAAGAGACCCCTTACCCACAACCAGCAGACCCGCCTCATCCACTTCACTTTTTACCTTCAAAAAGGCCCGAAGCAAATGCATTAAACCTTTACGTTTATCCAACCTGCCCACATAAACAATCTGCACCCAACTTTTTGGGAAAAAACGTTTTCCTCGCGCCAACCGAAAACGCTCCACATTTATTCCAGGCGGAATAATATGATAATCTCCGGGAGCAATTCTTTGCATTAGCTCTCTGGCGGCGGTGGAATCGGCTATTTTAATCTTCATTTTCCCCACATAGTGGCCAAAAATGGGAAAACTTAGGCGAAAGACTTGAGGCAAGCGCTCGGGCTCCCAAAAATTATGAAATGTCCCCACCGAAGGCAGTTGACCGACATCTAAAAAACGAATCCCCAGCAAGCCAAAAACCCCCTGAATGTGAAGCAGATCCACCCCCCCGTCTTTAAGGAGAAACTTAATATCGGCTTCTTCCACCCAGTCGGCAAACACCGAAATTTCGGCATCATTTCCGGGGAGATTTTTCACCCGACCCAAGCGGCAGACCTTAAAGCCCAACTGCTCACTTTCCCCTTTAGCACCGCCGGTAAAGATCACCGCGTGATGCCCCTGTTGAGTAACAAATTTGTACAATCCTTTAACAAATCTTTGGACGCCTCCGGGGTGATCTATATCGCTGTCAAGAACAAAACCGATGGTCATAGGAATATTATAAAGTGCAAAGCTCAAAACTCAAAGTTCAAAAACTCAGCCTAAACTTAAATCAGCCTTGTTAATCACCAAAACTTCACAATTCCCGATCAAGCATCATTTAAATGCGGCTCTAGTCTGCGATCTTAAACGCGCAATAGGCCAAGTTTGTAATTCAGTGATTAAAATAGGAGTTACTCCTTGAAATTTCCAAACAAGTATTGACCCAACCTACTCCTTTATATATACTTGAGAGCAAGATGAAGAAACTGTCCCGGCCGGCTGCCATCATCGCCTCTCTAACCCTTGTCATCCTCTTCGCCGGTTCCCTGCCGACCGCCGGCACTTGGGCTTTTCAGTCTCCGCCGCCAAACAGCATGTTCGGCGGTCTGCCGGACTCCGCCCGCGGGTTCTTTGAAGGAGTAGGTCAGCTTTTTAACCGTTGGTTCTTCGGCGGCCCGGCGCCTCAAGAAGGGGGATCAGAGCCCTACCATCCTCCCGCCCCCACCTCTTCACCTACCCTGCCCGCAGGAATTACTCCCACCCCCACTCCGGCTTACTCCGGAGAAGGCGATCTCATCAAAATGCAGGCCAAGGTGGTGAACTTCAGCTGTATTGCCGACAACCCACCGGATGAACTTTATGATGCCACCTGCGGAGATGAAGTTGATGATTTGCAGCAAGACTGCGGCAATTTCTTTATAAGTGACCAAAACCGGCAGTCTCCACTAGCCGAGCAAGACCAATCTAACGAACCCGCCGGGCCTATCAGCAGCCTGCTTGGCGTAAGTCAAGTCCGGGCGCAAGCCCAGCCAACTCTCCCCCCTTTGCCAACAGTACCTGTCCCTCCGCCATTTACCACCAACGCCTGTTTGGCCAACCCCAATGAATTTAATACCGACTATGATCCTCTTACCATTACGGAAAACGACTGCAGTCCCTACCTGGAACCCGCCCCTCTCGACTACAACCCCTTTGACCGATGGGACGCCTGTTTCGTCGATAATCCAAACCAAATCTGCGCCTACAAAGTCCGGTCACAAAACATCGTTGAGCAAGATGACACCTGCAACGAATACACCCCGTCTGAACACGGAGAACGGCTGAACCGCGACGAAGAGCTTAATCGCGATTATCCCGCCGGAGCCGTCTGCACCACCAATGATACAGGCGGCCCCTATTATGTCAGAAAATTAAACAGCGGCGAATGCAGTGGGATGTGTTCAACATGCGGCGATCAGAAAAGCGACGCCGGCCGGTGTGTAGACGGCACCTTTGATGCCTGCCGCAAGGCCATTGAGGTAGAAACTTACGAGTATCGTTTTCGCACCTCGGCGCGGCCGGACGGCGCTCCTCAGGCCGGAGAGGCCTGCTCTCCCCAAGACCGGTGTGATCCAACCAACCTTAATTGCTATTTGGGCGACGACAATCCAGAACTAGGCTTAGCCTGCGGCGCCGAACCAACACCCTGCCCGCTCACGCCCACTCCCCTGCCTCATGACCCGCCCGAAATAGAATCAGCCGCCTGTTTGCAGCGAACTTACAGAGGCAAGGAAATCTCCTGCAGCAACGGCTGCAACTGCGGAGGAGAACCCGAACACTGTCCAAAAAAGCCCGCCCAGTGCGGCGACACGGCAAATTGCTGTGACTGCGACTTAACAGACCCAGACAATCCCATCTGCCACGCAGTATGGACAAACCCGCCAGGTCCTATATGTGGGGGCGGTCCCTGCTGCAAGATGTGCGTTACTATACCTCCCGACAGTTGTTACGATGTCAGCACCAATCTGGAGCAGTTTTTCTCCGACAACCCCTATACTGGCTGCAGTAATAATCCCTACTCCAATGTCTGTGGAAGCGACGGCAGCTGCACCGACGGCAACAGCTGCGCCTCGGTAAATGACTGCTGCGGCACGCAGAATCTTTTGGGTGCAGACACCCGCACCACCGCTTCCGCTGAAGACTGCTCCTATTACGAGTGGACTGTACGGAGAAGCGCCTATAAAGTTATTTATCGCAGCAATCAAATTAATTTAAAACTCCAAATTAAAAATTTAACCGATCACGATATTCCTCTCAACGATCCCTCCAATAACTACAAGTGTCCCGATGGAGATATCTCATGTGAAACTGACCCCAATTCACCCGCTTGGTTTACCGCCGCACGGTCAGGTGATGACCACGACTTTTTACTTGAGTTTGAGATACCAGATTTTTTAGACATCTTGAGTATCTATCCCACTTGGGATAACTGTGAATTTACCTCCATTGACGGGGACGGGAATCCTACCACCCTAGATCCGGAAGACGCCAAGGACAAAAGTTACCGCCTGGTTTTTCCTGAAACCATGACCGGGGAAAATTGGCGAGGGCTAATTAATCCCAGCTTTGCATGCACCGGCGGCAAGGGCGGGCTTATCGCTCTGCAAAAACCAGAGATTGGAGAGTTGGAAGGCATCTGGGGAGGCGGGATTTCTGCAGAGTACGCCGACAACCTTCAAGCCTATTGTTACAATCACTACGGCTATCAGGTCCCGGGCGGAGTGCCTCAAAACGGGTCTCCAAACTGCAATGTATACCAAATCTACCAACAGGAAGGTCTAGAATCCGCTACCCCCGCCTACAAGGGCTGTCAGGCAGAAACCTACCTAGGCGACCCATCCGTGGTTGCTCCAAATGTGCAGTTTTTATCGTACTATGACGAAAATTGCAATTTGGTACCCACCAATATTATCAAGCCCTACGCCTGTCACGGAGGAAGAGTGCGCTTAGTTATGGACTATATACCAAAAGGCTGTGAATTAACCCTATGGATTTCTTTTGTTCCATCCGATATTGATCCCACTGGTCGTTCCTGGTACCGCAACCACTACATCCCCAAAGAGTGGCTTGACCACTACATTCACAATTTAATTAGTGACGATCGGCTGGTAAACCTAGAATATAAAGCCATGTGGCCCGTAGGAGGCGCCCGTGCCTTTTACTGGGACTCCACCGCCGACTTTAGTATAGAGCCGGTTTCTTCGGTTACCGAATTGCAGGCTTTCTGGATTGGCAAGGGAATCCACGCCACCAATGCCCTAGACCCTCAGCCCGGTTGTGGAAGCAGCTGCTTTGCCGACCCCGATGCTATGCCTTTCGGCTGGCCCAGTTTTGGCAGAATTGATCAGGATTGGGGAGGAATGAGTGATGCCAACACCGACCCCACAGATCCCAGAACATTCACCAATCCGTTCGCCGCCATTTTTGGGCCCAATACCCAAGGCGGCGGTGAATATCTTAGCGGCTGCGGAGATCCCGACGGCGAGGGCGGCTGGCGCCATGTAGGGATTACACTTGTGCCGCGCGAAGGCGAAATCTCCCCTCCCAAAGTTCACGCCACACACGCAGGCTA
This sequence comes from candidate division CPR3 bacterium 4484_211, assembly GCA_002084955.1. Lineage (GTDB taxonomy): Bacteria > Patescibacteriota > 4484-211 > 4484-211 > 4484-211 > 4484-211. The sequence goes on from MZGJ01000001.1 coordinate 38,069, forward strand.
TGTAACCAGGGTTGTAAAAGATCCCAGCCTAGACGCACAATATCCAGCCCGCGGAGCCTATGTAGAAATACAGTCTACCGTAGACTACGATTGTGCTTCCAATTTTGTTACCCGCTATTTAGGACTGGACCCCGACTCTATTCGAGTTGAGGAAGGAGAATATGTCCCCCGCCACAAAATACTAGGCCTCATGGGAGACAGCGGCTACATTCCCACACAGGGATTTGGCGCCCCCGGTCTCACTCGGCATTATAATTCCGGTTTTCTCCACACCACCTATGTCATCCGCTACAGCGGCGACAATCTTGCCAATCCGGGAACAGACGGCTGTGACGGCAATCCCTACATCTCCGAAGAGGGAATGCCTTTCTTCTTCTGTGAAAACCGCCGACGAGGGGATACGGTAGAACGTTGTTATTATGCCAATTATGCCAATCCGTAAAAGCAGGCATGTCATGTAGTGAGCAGTCAATCTGACTTCCGAATTCTGAATTCTGACTTCTGGATTCTGAATTCTGGATTCTGGATTCTGAATTCTGGATTCTGAATTCTAATATCATGCCCCATATTCGCCTAAACAGAAAAGCTAAAATCTTTGCAGGACTGGCGGGAATAATTGTGCTTGCCCTCGGAACTTATCTTTACACCCGTCAGTTCACACCCCCAAAAAAGGAGACTATTGACCCCTTTTCCGACCTTTCTCCTGTACATGTATCCATCCCCCAAGATATTTGGCGTTTCTCCTTTTCACTTGGAAGACTGCCGTCAAAGCTGAAAATTTATCAAGTGGGATTTCAAAGCCTCCCCTCGCCCGCCTACACCTTTTTGGTTAACCTGGCCAAGGACCTTAATTTCCCCAACGAAGTTCAGCCCACCGGCTCGGGCGATATTCTCAAAATTTACTACCAGCAGCGGTCTTTGTCGGTTAACTACAAAAACGGCACCGTAAAATATTCATCTCATCCCCAGTCTCAAACAGGACTTCTAGCCCTGCCCGCAAGCGGCGCCACATCAGCAGAAAACGCCTACACCTTTTTAAAAAATCAACATCTCATCGGCAACTCATTTTCTTACCAGAACAGCTTTATTGAAGAGATAAATCTGAACGCAAGCATTGGAATAACCAGTACGCAGAAAAGCCTTGCCGGCAGAACGATTACTTTTTTTGCCAAACTGGACGGTATCCCCGTTTACGGCAATTACCTCAACCCCTATGTCATGCTGAATGCGGAAAACAAAATCTTTGCCTTTTCCTCCTCGCTTGCCGAATTTTCTCCGTCTCCCGATTACGCGGCTGTTACCATAAAAAGCCAAAAGGAAGTACAGAAGGATCTGCAAAACGGCGAAGGCAAAACTTTTGTCTCCTGCCCCCAACTGCCGCAGGCTGAAAGTGTTACCGTAACCAAAGGCGAATTAATTTATTATCAAAATCCTAAGGCCAATATTATCTCCCCTATCTTTAAACTCACGGTTAGAGCTAAAAAAGGAGATCAGGAATGCAATGCTATAATTTACCTAGATGCGGGGAGAAAAAGATAGCAGGAGCCAGGAACTAGGAATTTTGGGGTTTAAGCACCAAGCCGCCAGAGGCGGATTAGAATGCGAAACAGGAACCCCCCGTCCAAGGGACCAGAAGGCAGAAATCAGTATCCAGGAGAATAAAGAGATGAAAGCAAGACTTATCTTGAGAATACTTTTAATCTTAATATTAGCCATCTCTGTGACAACCTCTTCAGTTGCCACTCTTACCAACAAGCCGGTGGGGGCACAGGAAGTGGACTGCATCGCCACACACCTTGCCAAGTATACCGCCGCGATTCTAAGCGGACTAGACATCAATGACAACACAACCCCCTGCTCCGGCAATGTCTGCTTCCTAACCCCGGCTTTTAACATGAGCCGCCCCGAATTTGAAAATTTTGCCGATCTTTACTTTGAAGCCCTTAACAGCGAAGGATACGGGATAGGCAACTTCCACGCCGTCGCCGGCGACGCCTACAACACTTCGTGGGGTACAATCAGCTACTTCGTAAGTATTGCCCGCGGAACTTCAATTGGGAACAAAGATATGATCCTAACGGAAATCGGCTGGTATCCCCACAACATTGACGAAAGTGAGCGCCCATTCGCCGTCAATAGCCTAGCCGAGGAAATCCGAAGATTTCCTGATCTCGGAGTCATCGGCGGACTTATCTTTGACCAGTATGGTTACAACCGCGACTATCGCGCGCAATCACTGTCAGAAGAAGAGCTGATTGAGGTAAGAAGGATCGCCGGAGATTCTCCCTCCGCCTCCCTTCGCGACCTAAATGTCGGCGCTAACTCCGCGGTAACCTATTTCCGCTATCCCGACTTTTATACCTATGCCGCAGGAGATGTAATGAAATACACCCTGGAGGTGGCCCACACGGGGGATGTAGCAACATCCGTTCTGAGCGGCATCCAGGCCGCCCATGGGGCTGAAATTACCCCAATAGTCCGCTTTGGCGTTGGCATGAACAGCACCGGCGCCTACCCGCCCGAAAATGTTGTTGAGTTCATTGAAAAGCTGAATGGCGCAGGAATAAATCGATTAGTTTTGGTTATGCTTGGGCCAAACGAGCCCCTCGGAGAATGCTGGGCCACCACCCCAATGTGCCGATGCGATACCTACGCCACAGGCCACCAGGGCGGCTCTCTCTGCAAAGCCCATTCCTCCCCTTCGCAGGGGGGATTTCCCCCAGATACAGTCTTTAATGTTACCGACCCTGACTGCCCCGGACAAACAGCAATGATACGCCTCCCCTTTGAGGTTGTCCCCCCCGCCGGAACCAATCCGCCCGAGGGCTGCTCGGATTTTGATGGATACCCCAGCCTAGAAGGGCTTGCCAGCGGCGTCAACCGTTGGATAGCAGCTTACCGCGCTGCCGCAGATGAAGCGGCGGAACAAACAGGCGAATTTCCCTGGCAGGTCCTTGCCGCAATTCACTATATGGAAAGCGGTTTCAGAGGCATGGAAGAAACCGACTACAATCCCTTTCAGATTGCCATTTCCTGCGCTACTCCAGACGCCTGCACCCCCGAGCTGTGCAGTCCAGCGGGAGTCCCCTATCGCCCCTGCCCCGATAGCAACCCAACGATGTTCGAGGCGGCATTGGGCGCGGCGCACTTTCTTATTTACCAAAAGAGATACGGCGGGTCGCGCGCCCCAACTGCTGTCCAGAACGCCTTTTTCGCATACAACGGCGCCTACCCTCGGTGCAATTCTAGAGAATACGGCGAATGTGGATATAACTACATTTACGGTGAAGCCAGCCGTTCACCTTATGTCATGAACTATTACAATCATTGTTTCTGCGATATGCCAATTAACTGGTCACCAACCCACCACAACCAGACCGAGTGCAACGGACTTGGCTTGGGTTCTTTAAGCGTGTGGCCAGACGAACCCTATGACCCCAGTGCGGGATGGGTAGAAATTTTTCAGAACAAAGGAGCCTACACCATTTATGCTTATTTAATCGCTGGCTCTATCGGATTGGACGGATCGTGGCATCTATAGATCCGGCCTAAAAGAACAAAAGAAAATGCCCAAAAAATTGTTCGCCTTACTCAAGAAAAAAACTCTCCGGTCCTTAAGACTTCGGAGAAAAACAACCTTCCTCGTTCTCCTTCTCCTCGCTATAACCGCCATAATAGTGGTTCTCTTAAAAAATCGCCCCACCGTAGAAGTTGAACTTCCCCTTTCTGTTCCCGCCACCACCTGCACCCCCAAAGACGCCCCGACGCCGCAGAATATACCCGAAATTAAAATACCTAACCGGCTAAGTTTCTACACGGCCAGCCCCAGTATTTCCTCTATCAAGGACCTAAACCCTATTTTACAAAAACTAAATCTGCCGTCTTCGCCTTTGCGCACACCTCAAGGCGAATACCATTGGTATCTCTGGAAAAACAAAACTCGGTCACTCAAAGTGGACCAAAATTATCAGACACTAGAGTATTTTCCTCTTGAGACACAAGATTCGGATCAGGAAAATGCCGCCTCGTTCTCTAAAGAAACCGAGGTTTTAACCTACGCCTGGAATTTCCTAGCGGATAACAACTTTTTAAAATTTTCACCAATCGAAGAAACAACCGGGAAAATTCTGCTACTCCAAAAGGAAGACGTGCATTACAGTCATACTAACAGCTTCACAAAAGCTAATACATTTTTAGTCAGCTTCTCGGTAAATCTAAATGGGCACCCAATCCTCTCTAATTTTACCCAACAAGGAATTACTTCTGTCCTCATTGACAAAACAGGCAAAGTTCTAAATGCCAAGGCCCTGCTTATCAAACTGACAAAAAACAGCACGGTAAAACTAAAAAAAGAAAAAGCCGTGCAGGAAGAACTACTTGACCAAAAGGGTCTTATATTAACCAATTATCTAATAAACCGCAGCCGAGATTGCCCCACCAAAGTTATCCTTAACGAAGGAAGCATCGCCTACTTTATAAACCACAAAGTATCCAACCAGGCAGTCCCTGTGGCAATTTTCTCAGGAAGTGCCGTTGTCAGGAACCAGCCGATCCCGGCTAAAATTCTGCTTGACCTTCAAGACAGAACTGTCCCCGTAGAAGAGGAACAAAAACGATACCTTCGTTCTTTTCTGCTTAGCTACCCCTCCCTGGGTTCCTTCGCCATTAACTACAACGAAGAAAGTAAAACCTTCGTTGTCCTCCCAATAAATTGGAGAAAGGACCTTGAAGAGATAAGGATTGAAGCCATGCAATGGTTTAAGGACAATGATCTTGATCCCTTTCTTCTGGGCATCTCCTGGCAACACTTCCCCTAGCAACTCCTCTACCTTTCTTCTCTTTGACTCCCCTCTTGAGATTGCTATAATGAATACATGAAAACACACCGCATTCCCAGACATGTCACCGGATATCAAGGAAGAATTATCGGCCGGCTTAGCCCCAAGCAGTTCATCTACCTAGCCATCGGTGGAATTAGCATCTTTTTCGTCTTCACCGTCGTTCCCCTTTCCTTTGCCACCATCATCATCGTCAGTCTCATTGGCCTTTTTACCTTCACCTTTGCCCTAGCCTCTATTGAGGAACGCTCCCTAGATGAATGGGCTCTTAATTTCCTGCTCGCCCTGCAATCAACCCCGCAATACATCTGGCGGAAAGAGGAAAAAATCCCCGAAATACTAGACCCAACCTACCAGCCGCACATTCCCCATCCCGGCAAGGAAAAGCTTCCCGCCTCGCAACAGAAGCTCAACAATTTCCTGGAATTTTGGCGCTCCGGAAAAGGAAATGGCTTTACCAGACGGGAAGAAGAATTCCTACAGAACTTAAAAAATATCCAAGCTGGGGAATCGGCGGCTTCCTCACCAACCAAACTTAGTAGACCGGTAGTAGAAGCGCACACCGAACCCTTAGATACAAGATGAACCAGACCAATTCCAATTTAGTTAAACCCCTCGCTCTCAAAATTAAGCGGACCAAGTATCCCCGCTTTGACAACCTTCACCACATTGGAAGAGGATATTCTACCGTCTCCAATCTAAGGGTCAATCGCACACTAGCCCGACGGCCAACAGCTCTAGAAAAAGAAGTTCCCGCACCCATCAGAGGAGAAAGACTGTTCACCCCTTCCGAAGAACTCCAAAAACGCCTGGCACGCATCCAACAGGTTGAAGAAGAGATCTCCAAAGAGCAGCCTCTGGAAGAATTCACCAGGATACCGGCGGAAAAAAGAGAAAAACAACTAAAAGAAGCACGGTCCACCTACGAATCACAAATCCAGCAACTAAAAGAACGAGAAAAGGAACTAATGCGCGCCGTTGAGGAAGCCGAATCCAAATTAAGGCAGATGCAGCAAAAGGTGCATGATCAAAGAGAGAAAATTACCGCCGCCCAAGACCTGCCGCAGCTGTTGCAGAAACAAAAAAAGCGCATAAGCGAGCTGGAGGCAAAATCCCAAAATCTCCAATCGCAGCTTATGGATGCCAAGAAAGAATGGAAAGAGAAGGTCAGCCACCTAGAAAAGTTAAAGAAACAAGCCGAAACCGCCTCCCTAGAAGAAAGAAAGAACCTGGGGCGACAGATCCATGAACAGCAAGAAAAAATCTCCGCTCTCAGCGCCAAGAAAAACGAGCTGGCTCAAAGAATTCACAAAGAAGAAGGCGAACTCGCAAGACTGCAGGATGCCGTGGCCGTACTCAGTTCGCAGAATAAAGAAAAGGAGGAGCTCATCAGACGGCAGAAGAGTCAATTAGAAGAACTTCAAAGAGACAAAGAAAAAATCAGCCGTTTTGCCAACGAATTAGTTAAAAAGTTGGCCCAGGTAGAAAACCTGCAACGGGTAGAAAAAAACATCACCGTGGCCAAAAAGCCCGTCAAAAAAGAAAAATATAAGCCCAAAATCATCAAGGCCGTCCCCAAAGCTCACGATCTGCCGCCTCTAACCAATAAGGCCAATGCCATAAACGGCATTGTGGTCAATTCCCGGGGAAGTCCTCAAGACAATGCATTGGTGGTTATTAAGAACAAAGACCTCCAGCCGCAGCGCGCGCTTAGAACCAATAAATTAGGACAGTTCGCCGTCTCGGCGCCTCTTTCCAACGGGACCTACCGAGTGGAAGTGCAAAAGGATAATCTAAAATTTGATATAATCGAGCTTGAACTTAAAGGAGAAGTTTTAGATCCGATAGAAATAAAAGCGGTTGAATAGCCGCGGGCAACAAACAGCAAGTTCAGCCGGATTATAAATCCCACGCCGCCGCGTGCGGCAAGCTGCGACCTGAAAAATGAAACTGCCTAATGCCAGTCCAACACAAAAATTCTTAGACATCCTTGACATCAAGGATGATATTCTAGTCCTCAAAGGCCCGCGCTTCTGCATGGTTCTGGAGACCACCGCCTTAAACTTTGACCTTCTTTCCGAAAAAGAACAAGACGCGGCCATCTATGCCTACGCCAACTTTGTCAACTCTTTAAGACACCCCCTTCAGGTGGTCATTAAAACCCGTCAGGTTAACATTGACAACTATCTTAAATTCCTAGAGGAACAAGAAAAAATCCAGCCCTCAGAAGCTCTGCGGAGCCAGATTAATTCCTACATTAAATTTATCCGTCAATTGGTCATTGAAAATGTTATTTTAAACAAGCGTTTTTTTATCGTCATTCCCTACCAAGAAGTCGGCATCTCCAAAGGCAGTCTCTTCGATCCCCTACTGGCACTAATCCCTTTCCTCAAAAAACCAGCAGAGGCGTCATACGACCAGGCCAGCTTCCAGCGGGCCAAAGATTCTTTTGAAAAACGCGAACAAGAAATTACCTGGCATTTCCGCCGCCTGGGGATTGAGATAAAACGACTAAACACCACCGAATTGGTTAAACTCTTCTTTGAAATCTACCATCCTGAAACTGAAAGTCAACAGGCCTTCCTGGAAGACGCGGAAGGCTATCTAACGCCGCTGGTTAAACCAGCGTTAACCTAAAACGGGTTTTAGACCGCAGAAAATGCTACCCAACACCTAGAACCCGATCGCCAAATTATGGACTGGCTACAAAAACACAAATTACAGCAGCAGCAACAACAACAACAACAAAACCAGCAAGCAAGCCTCCCGCCGACACCCCCCCCTGCCCCATCGCCTGCGGCTCAGCAAGAAAGCGCTCTTGGGGAAAAGGCCCCAAACAGCCAAAAACAGCCCCAAGTTGCTCCCGCGCCAGAAAAACCACCTTCCCCCGGCGACGGTGTTGGCGCCAGCAGCGCCAAATCCGTGGACGTCAAAAAAGAAACGGCTAACCAAAAAGCTGAAGTCGGCCGTCAAGAAAAAGCTGAAGCTAAGCCGGAAGAACAGGGTCTTATCCAAAAAATCAAGAACTTACTGCCCTTCGGTCCTCCTAAAAAATCAGCCGCCCTAAGCCAGGCAGAAAAATTCTCCCAGGGACTGGTTAATCTTAGAGATATTATCGCCCCTTCGGCCATAGAAATTGACTTTAACCACATCCAAATAGACGAAACGCTCTACCGAACCTATTTCGTTACCACCTATCCCCGTGAGGTCGGAGCCAATTGGCTGGCGCCGTTAATCAATTTCTCCGCGGCCCTGGACATCAGCATGTTTTACTATCCGGTGGAAGCCAAAGATGTTTTAGCTAGTCTAAGGCGGAAAATCACCGAACTGGAAACCGAAGTCAACATCGAATACAAAGAGGGGCGGCTCTTGGATCCGTCTATACAACTAGCCCTGCAGGATGCTAAGGAACTTCAAGAAGAAATCGCCGCCGAAAGAGAGCGTTTTTTTCAATTCGGTCTCTACATCACCGTGCCCGCCAAAGATAAAAAGGAGCTGTCCCTAATCTGCCACCAGCTGGAGTCCATTTTAAACTCCATCCTCATCGTGCCGCACAAAGCCACCCTGCAGATGGGTGACGCCTTTAAGGCCACCCTCCCCTATTTTAACGACACTCTAAAAGTAGCCCGCAACATGGATACCACCTCCATCGCCACCACGCTTCCCTTTACCTCTTCCTCTCTATCTTCGGATAAGGGCATCATGTACGGAATTAACGAGCACAACGGATCTCTAATCATCTTTGATCGCTTTCAGATGGAAAATGCCAATTCCGTAGTCTTTGGCACTTCCGGGTCGGGGAAAAGCTATCTGGTTAAACTAGAGGCTCTGCGCTCCCTGATGCTGGGAACAGACATTATTGTCATTGATCCGGAAAACGAATGCCAGACACTAACCGAAGCTATTGGCGGCACCTATATAAACCTCAACTTTGCTTCCGGCGAACGCATTAACCCCTTTGATCTCCCCCAGGGCTATACCGAAGAGAAAAATGAGCTGGGCATAAAGATACTCACCCTGCACAGTCTGTTTAAGATCATGCTCGGCGACATGAGTTCGTCTCAAGACGCAATTCTCGACAAGGCCCTATTAATGACCTACCGCCTAAAAGGGATAACCCAAAACCCAGAAACTCACAGCTCGGAACCTCCCCTGCTGGAGGACCTCTATAAAGTCCTGGTCGGGATGGAGGAAAACAGCGCCCGCGATTTAGCCAACCGCCTGGAAAAATATGTTACCGGCTCGGCCAAAGGGCTGTTTGACCAGCATACCAATATTGATCTAGACAACACTTTTATTGCCTTTGGCATACGCGATCTTCCCGAAGAAGTGCGTTCCGTCGGCATGTTTTTGGTCCTCGACTATATCTGGACCAGAATTAGGCGTGATCGCAAAAAGCGCCTGCTCATGGTGGATGAGGCCTGGATCTTAATGCGCCATCCCGACAGCGCCGCCTTTATGCACGCCATTGCCAAGCGCGGCCGAAAATATTATTTGGGATTAACCGCCATTGCCCAGAATATTGACGATTTCTTAAACAGCGAAGAGGGAAAAGCTATTGTTACCAACTCGGCTATCAGAATTTTAATGAAGCAATCACCCAGTGCCATTAACCAGCTTGCTGATGTTTTCTTTCTGTCAGAGGGCGAAAAAAATCTCCTTTTGTCCTGCAACATTGGCGAGGGAATCTTCTTTGCCGGAAAGTCGCATGTTGCCATGCAGGTGGTCGCTTCCATGGATGAACACCAACTGATAACCACCAATCCCGCCGAATTAAAGGCTATGCAGATGGAGAAAGAGACTACTCCCTAATTTAACTTTAACGAAATTTGAAAATTAGAAATTAAAACCTAATGACTCTATCAAAATTAGAAGAGCTTATCGCACAACTTAATCCTCAAACTCGCGAAAAGTTTATCCGTATCTTTGAAGTAAGCCAAGTGGAAGGAAAGCTAAAAATCCCCAAGCCTATGCAGAATTGGGTTGAAGAAAAATTTGAATCAATAGCAAATGTGGAAAATCAACAAATAATTAAAATTATCAACAAGATTACCCATCGAGGTATCCTTTTTAATCCTCTGCGCTCCCAAAGGCCCAATCAGGCAGAAAATCATGACGCCACCCTTAGCGAACTCATTCAAACCACCAAAAATGGTCCTTTTTGCCATCCCGAAGAAATGACCCCGGAAGATGTTTTCGGCCGGGTGCGCGGGGCCTACTGTACCACGGCCTCCAACATCGCCAAAGCCGACTGCTGGCACGGGGTGATTATCTTTAACAAACATGACCCTCTAGATTGGGGGGAAAATGAAATCGTAGACTTTCTCTCCACGGCAAAAAGATGGTTTGAATTGGTGCATCAGTCAGACAAAACAGCCCGTTACCCTTTTATTTTCTGGAACTGTCTCTGGAAGGCTTCGGCTTCCATTGTTCACGGTCACATGCAGATGACCGTCTCAGAATCAGCCTATGCCAAAACCAAGCTCCTAAGCGAGCAAGTCGAACAATACCAAAGACAATATAGATCCAACTACTTTAATGACCTTTACGAAATTCATAACGCTCTGGGCTTAACCCTGCACACAGATTCCTCCGACATCAAGATTATGGTTTCTCTATGCCCAAAGAAAGAACGGGGATTAGTTATTTTGAACAATAAATTTGATCGTCCGCTGTGGGAGCATTTTGCCAAAACTATGGTTGCCTACCGCGATAAGCTCAGGATAAAAACGTTTAATGTGGGAATTACCCTCCCGCCGCTAGACAACCTGCAAACAAATTGGAACTTGCCGGTGATGATAGAAATAATTGACCGCGGGGATTTATCTTCCAACAACCCTGAAATCGGAGGCATGGAGAAATTTGCTCAGGAAGTAATTAGCCGCGATCCCTTTAGGACCCGCAATCTCCTTACTTCATAAAAGGGCCTCACCCGCCAAAGATCGCGCACCCAAAAACATCTGCGATAACACTCTCTAGCCTCGTTGTCTTTCCCAGGCTTCAAATGCCCGAGCTATGGCCTGAAGCAACTCGGGAGTTTCCTTAGCCATCCCCTGCAGACACCTCAAAACCGCCGGCGGCCCAACTTCTTCCATTTCTTCTTCATACTCACGAATAGATTGTTCTACTCTCGCCACCGTCCAGGGACCCTCTCCATCGCAGATCGGGCGACCTTCTTGGTCTAATAACTCTGTATCCAGCGGAAGCAAAGGGGGCTGTTCAGACTCAGAAGCAGGACAGTGGTCCCCAAGGGCCTCTATCAACACCTCGCCCAACATTCTACCCCCCGGCCGCATTTGGGCAAAACCCGTCTCTTTACAAAGAC
>MZGJ01000036.1 GCA_002084955.1 candidate division CPR3 bacterium 4484_211
ACTTTGTCTGAAGCCAATTGGCCGTTAAAGGTGTAATCGCAAACCACCTCATAGAGATAGTTTCCAGAAGGAACCAGGTCTCCCTTTTCGTCCCTGCCGTCCCATTTGACAACTTCTCCAAAGGTATTTTCCCATTTCCAGGTTCTGCCTGTTCCTTCTATGGTTAGAGTAAGTTTATCGCATCCTTTCCCATCAAAGAAGGGAAAGAAAGAGATCTTAATCTGGCTTTGCTCAAAATAGGGATTAAAGGGGTCGGGGCTGTCTGAAATAAACAGACCTGAAGGTACTATAAAATCGCCCTGGGTTAAATTAAAAGGAGAAAACAATCCCAAGAGAAATAAGAAAGCGGTTGCTTATCCCTATTATATCCCCTAACTCAAATTTCAGCAAACCTGGTATAGATAAATCTTACAGAGAAAATGTGCACGGTCTGACCGTGCACTTTTTTAGGTTTCAAAAATTAATTGGTTTTTTTCTTTTTCTTTTTTAATACCTCATAAATAAGGCATCCTGTCAATAAAAGTATTGGAATAAGCAGGTACAAGCACTTGAATAGAATTATTAGAACAACTAAAACAAGCAAAGCGACAATCAAATCCATATACTTCTTCTCTTCTTGTTTTTTCTTCTTTCTTGATAGGATAAACAAAGCAGTCAATATAGTGGCTAAAATACTTAAGAAAAGACAGCTCTTGGGCCGGCTGTTCAGGAACCGCTTCCGCCGCCGGAGTCTTTACTATTGGTGAAGCCGGAGGTTCTCCGCCTTCTCCGCCTTCTTCTCCGCCTTCTTCTCCGCCTGTTGGAGCTTCAGAAGGGGAAGGGGGAGTTTCGCAAGGCACGCAGGACTGCCCTTCTCCCGGAGCCAAAGTAGTAAAACTATGCTCTGTAGTGATTGTCGGCGGTGATGCGTGAGAAACGCAACGGTAATAATAGGTAGTATTTGGCGCAAGCCCGGTAAGGGCTACGGTGTGGTAAGTCACGCCATTTTCTTTTATCGGGGGTGTATTGTCTTCTTCCTCTGTCCAAAATGGGTATCCGTAATTTGGCTCTCCAGCAGATAAATCAAAGGTGCCTGGTGTTGTGCTGTAAATTACCCTGCTTGTTGATTTATAACTAGTTAGCCATTCAATAATAACAGAGGTGTCGCTAACACAACGAGTTTTTTCATACTGAATAGTTAGTCCAGGCGGCAATCCTCCGCCGCCTCCGCCGCCGGTTCCTCCGCTTCCTCCGCTTCCTCCGCTTCCGCCGCCCTCTTCTCCTTGAAAGCCGACCAATATGTCAAAATTGGTGGTGGCTTCCTGCCATTGGTCTCCTTCCTCCTTGGGAAAACTAATCTGGAAATTATAAATCACCTGCCCGCCGTTTCCAGCCAGTCCCTCGGTAAGAAGAATTTCTCCGTCTTGGTAGAAATTAAATAATGTCTTTTTTCCGGCTGAACCGCCGTAGATATCACTGCCGCCCTGCTGGCTGATTGTTATTTCTAAAGCCCGAGATAAATCCCTATCTGGCACATCCTCAGGATTAGGAAAACCGGGCCATCTTATTGCTTCAATAGCAATGTTTTGTGGCTGGTTGGTGTTATTAGTTACTTTAATTAAACTCGTGGCGGTATCTCCCGGCAAAAAATTTCCTTCTTCAAAAATCGGAAAACTATCTTCGCCGGGCAACCATTTCTTCCACCCAGTATCTGTCAAATATTCTACCACCAAGTCATCATTATCCTCAATTGCCATGGCAGGCAGGGCAAACAAAGACCCCCCGGCCAAAAGAACGGCAAAGAAAACTAAAATAAATTTTGTTGCTCTTTTCATAATTAATTCAACTATCAATTGCCAACCGCTTCCGAAGAAGAAGAATTAGGGCTTTCGCTTGGCTCCTCTCCCTGAATAGAAGGCTCGGTCGGCTCTGTTTGTTCTTCCGCTTTCGCTTGTTCCTCTGCGGAGTCGGAATCGGCGTCGGTCCCCGCTTCCTCCTCGCCGGAGGACTGCTCCTGTTCAGCGGCGGCATCCTCGGTTTCAGTTATCTCTGTCTCCGTTTCAGAGCCAACGGCTTCTGCGCTTGCCGCCGTCGCGTCAGTGGTGGTTGCAACTGCTTCCTCTTCCTCTCCAGCAATTATTGCCTCTTCTTCAGCGCTGGTTGCCTCCTCTTCGGCGCTGCTGGTTGCCTCTGTGGCTGTGGCATCTTGAGAAGTTATGGCTTCCTCTGTGGTTGTAGATTCTGCGGTTGTTGGCTCGGTAGTTGTTGACTCTGCGGTTGCTTCATCCGAAGCATCAGCAGGAACCTCGCCTGTCAATCCGCCGGATTCCTCATCAGTGGTGTCGGCAGTCTCAGTTTGGTCAGAAGTAGAAGTAGAGGTAGTGGAAGCGGAGGTATCGGCGTCAGTGTCCGTGCTTACGGCATCAGCAATAGTAGATGTCGCTTCTTCCATGGTAGCGGCATCAGGTGCTGTCGCGCCGGCACCAGTGTCCTCGGAAGAAGTGGCTTCACTGGTAGCAGTTTCCGGCAAGGAAGGCGCCGCCGAAGCCGCAACCGCGCCGCCGTTGTCTATTGCCTCATTCCCGCCTCCGCCGCCGGCGAATCCGCTATTGCAACTGCAACTATTTATGTGGCAGTTTCCAAGCGTTAAACAAATATCTTCAAGGCTGATTCCCGGAGGCAGGGGCTCAAACATTGAAGTACTGGCCTTAGAATTGTTAACCATGAAATTTTCAGGCCCTGTAGCGGTTATTTGAATCCAGGTTAATCCGTAAAAATACGGAACAACGTCGCCGTTTTCGTCTTTCCATAAATGGTGGTGCCAACCGTTAACGTTGGTCCAGCCGGCCCAAACATAACTTCCGCTATTGGCTATGCCGCTGGCGATAGTGTAGAAATTGTCTCCGCCTGAAATGTCTCCGCTGCAGTCGCTGTCGGTAATATAAGTAATATCAACTGAAAGATTGTCATTGCCCGAAGTATTGGAGGTGGTCGCGGTCCAGTTAATGCTCAATTGCCGGCTGTAATACACTCCCGGCGCGCAATACCATCCGGTGGGACAATTGCATTGATAACGGTTTTCATTGCCGTTTCCGCAGCAGCCGCAATGCTGGCTTTGCAACGGAGTTACATTTATTCCGCTTATATTTGGCAAGCCCAAATCCTGCCAGTCAGAAGCCGTGTCAGTATCATAACCTGTCGGCACCCTGGCCAACATATGGCCTTCATCGGCATCAGGGCATCCCGGATCCCAAAGATTTGAATTATAGTTTGGCCAAGTAGAGGTTGGCGTCCCCCAGTTCATTTGGTCAACAATGTTGCCGTAATCATCCTTCAGGGCAAGCATATCAGCGTCATTATTCAATCCGTTTCCAATTTTGCCGTCGGCCAAAACGATTTTTACAACATCGTCTGGAATCTCCCAATAATCCCAGGTGGTGGAACTGGCGGTAATAACAGCAAAGCCATTGGCTGGAATGGGGCTTGAAGCGGGAATTACGTCGGTTCCGTTGTTGTCTTCAATCGCCCATCCGGAAATATCCACCGGATTGCCAAGAGGATTGTAAAGTTCAATCCATTCGTTGGCAGGCTCGGCGCCATGCGCGCTGTCCACATCGTAATAAACTTTGTTTATCAAAACCTTCTGCCAAATTCCCGACAAAATTGTGTTTGAAATTGCTTCTTGGTCGGAAAAGCCGGCCCCCCCAACCTGCCAGCCGTCAAAAAGAAAATCAAAAACGCAGGCCTTGTTTTGCAAACCCGGGTCGCTGGAAGTCAATTTTGCCTCAAACTGCCAGTTTGATTTATTGGAAAAAGTAGTGGTTGCCGAAACAAAGTTGCTCAAAGGCTGAAAGACTCCTGTTAAATCGTCTTTAAGAAGGAGGTAATCGCACAGGGTTCCGGTGGCATTTTCTACCTTAACCAGATATTCAAAGTCTAAATTGCCGTCATTTTCCAATCCGATTGCCCTGCCGGAATTTTGGTCAGGAGTTGCTTTTGGAGAAAAGTCCGGGACGGACGGAATAGAAAAGTCCAAAATGGCAGACTGGAAAGTATTGGCGTTGCAGCCTTCGTTGTCAAAAAAATAGGCAAATGTTCTGCCAATAGCCAAAAGTCCGGTCCAGTTAAGACTTACAATCAGCAACAAACAAATGATTTTTACTATTGAATTACGAATCATGAATCTAGAATTAGGAGTTATGAATTTTCTAATTCCTAATTCCAAATTCCTAATTCCTAATTCCCGCTTCCTGCTTCCTGTTTCTTATTTCTAATCTTTTTCACTTCAGCAATAATTTTTCTTACTTCGTCTCCGATAATAATCGCCGCCGGCACGCAAATAATGAAGGCAAATCCAACCGGCTTTTTGGCGGCTTCAACCGCATAGCCGACATAGGGAATACTGAACAACATCTTGCCGATTATCTCTCTTTTTCGAACCTCCCTCTCGTCCGGCGCGTTATTGGCGTCTCCTTTGGTGATATAAATCGGCGTTCCTGCGTTTACTTTTATATCGTAAATCCGATGCGTAACCGGGGTCTTGTTTTTCCCGTAAGCCCTGAAAGTGATAATATCCCCCCGGTCTTAATCGTCGGCTCCATTGAACCGGACAAAACCGTCATCACCTTGTAATTGCCGGTAATAGGCAAAGCCGAAACAATCAGCAAAACCGCAATTGCCGCAATAAGCCCTATAAAAATGTAATAAATTGTCTTAAAAAATTTCATAATTCTAGATTCCGGATTCATAATTCATAATTCATAATTCCATATTCGTAATTCCTTCCATTAAAGCCCCGCCTGATAATGCTCCAAAATCTCTGTCTCAGACAAGGGCCGATTATAAACCTTAACTTCATCAATCAAACCGCTAAAATAATATCCTGTTCCATAACTGCCAATATAGAAATTTTCGCTATTGTAAGCAATCTCCTCTGTGGTTTCTGTTCCTCCGGAAATTTCGTTGCCATCTACATAAAGTTTTACTACACAGCCATTATAAGTTCCTACAATATGATGCCAATTACCATCCCATATTCCTGTACCGGCGTCTGGGGAGGCAATATAACCGCCACTGTGCCCTATGTAAAATCTAAGTCCGCCTGTATTTCCGGTGTAAAGATGATATGAACCCCATCCGCCAGCATATTTTTTTCCGGCAATATATTTATATCTTCCCGGCGAACCATCACTTTTAACCAATGCCTCTAATGTTACCAACTCTGGTTTTAAACTATCATCATCAGGCACCTCAACATAATCATCTACACCGTCAAAGCTTAACGCTCCACCAATTTTACCAGTAGACCAAACTGCTCCGTGTATAGTCCCATTATTTCCATATCCTGAAGAATCATAAGCAACATCTCCTGTGCCTTCATCAAATTTCCACCAACCAATTAAACCATCAAGGGTTTCTCCTTTTTGCATAAGGTCTAGGTCAACATCAAAAGAAACCACATCTCCCTGAACTTCATTTCTCACGCCTGATGGTAATTCCCATTTAATATAAACATCTTTGCCGTCAAGAGTGGTTGGGTCTCCTTCAGCCGTTAAGTCGCCAAGCAGATATCTGACATTGCTTAAATCATTAAGTTTTTTATCTTTAACAATATGTTTTGAATAGTTAGGATATTCGCTTTCGTCTCCATACCAGATGTTTATCAGCAGATTTTTTCCTAGTTCTCCATTGTCCGGAGTTGGCTCTGGTTCTGGAGTAACTCCCGGGCTGTTGCTGACATTGGCTAAGGTAATATAAAGTTCGCCTCCAATAGTGCCGATGTTATTGACATGATATCTTAGAAATCCGCTGTCTCCGGGTTTTATATCCCCGATTTCAACTCCGGGAATATTTTCTCCGTTATAGGTTTTTTCCGGAGGAAACCCAGGGTAAGGTTCTCCGCCATAAGGAAACACCACCTGTAAGTCCAAGGCTCCGGCGCTGAAAGTATTGCCGCTGCTTGTCTCAACATCGTTGAAATAAGCTAAAGTGGCGCCGATGACAATCGCGGCTACAACTCCGATTACGCTTAAACTGACTATTATTCTCTTACTCATATGTGATTATTATTTGTTTTTGTTTTTTTGAATTTTGTCCTTTCTCGTACTTCCTGCTTCCTGCTTCCTAATTCGCCCAATTAAATCCTTTACAGGTTGCCCTTTACCCCGTTAAATTTTGCGAAGCAAACTATTTAATGAGGCGAGTCACAAGAAAAACTCTACCCTATTAAATAGTCACAAAACGAATTTAATAGAGCAAGGGCAACCGAAAAGGATTTAATTCCTAATAAGAGCAACCCGATCCTCCATAAACCTTTAATTGCCAATTATAACAGGAACTGCCACCATGATAACTGACCTGCAAATAGAACCATTGGTCATCATCATCATTGTTTGTATCTGTCTTGGTATAAATTACTGTTTCATCAGCTCCTAAACTATGATTTTCTGAGGAAGCCAATAAAGTGCCGCAAGGAGAATATAAATATAAATCGTAATCTATACCTGAAGGAACAGTCAAAACTGCTTTAATTTTTAGAGGATTATTGAAATAAGTGCATTCCTTTAAGTAGACCTTATACCATCCTTCTCCCTTGTTGGATTCAGGTCTATCGGCGAGAGTGCAATTATTGGGAATATCTCCGCAAAGAGAATCGTCTAAACTAACCGCTTCTTCACAACTACCATAATCATTATTAAAATGAGTTTCGCAACCGTTATCAAATTCGCCATCGCAATCCGCATATCCAGAATTGCAGGAATCTATACTGCAACGGTCATCCCCCCACCAATTTGTGCCGCAACTGGCTGAAGCATTTGGCGCATCGCATTTTTGGCAGTTTCCGGCATAGTCGCAACGTCCATGTCCATCACAAAATCCTTGACAAAGATAATCTCCTCCTGTGCCATATTTATTATCCCCTTCACCGGCTGAACATTTAGTGTCGATATTGCATAGATGGTCAGAACCATAATTCATATGCTCGCAGTGATAATCCTGGCATTTATCCTCGGTACAGGCATTGCCATCGTTACAGTCCGAATCTTGAGTACATTCCGGTGTATGGCCTAGGCACTGACAACTGCCACCTACTGACTGGCACTTGTCTTCAATTGTATTAGAATTTCCATCGTCACAAGTTTGATTTTCTAAACAGTTATGAACACAAATTCCATTAGAGCAAATATCTTGAGTGCAGGCATTGCCATCGTTACAGTCAGAATCTTGAGTACATTCCGGCGTCTGGCCTAGGCACTGACACTTGCCATCTACTAACTGACACTTGTCTTCAATTGTATTAGAATTTCCATCGTCACAATCCTGATTCTCTAAACAATTATGAACACAGATTCCATCAAGGCAAGTATCCTCAGTACAAACATTGTCATCATCGCAGTCCGAATCTTCAACGCACTCGCATTCTTCTCCTTCTTCTCCTACCTGAACTCCATTAAAAACTAAATTGAACGAAATGGAAGAATTAGCAATTTCATTGCCTACTTCCTCAGGAATATCAAACTTTACAACCCAAGGACCGGCGGATTGATCTTGGTTTAATCTTGGCTCCAACTCAATTGTTGAGTTTGTCTTCCATTCCTGCAAAGAATATTTGCCTGTTGAATGAGAGCCGTCTGCCCAGGTAATTTCCATATAAGTATTGTTCCATAAATCTTGGGAAGAGCCGGTCTCTTCAATGTAAGGGACAACTTTTAAAGTAATCGGAGAAGCGCTTTGATTCTTTAGCCAGATTTTATAAGAATCTGACCAGCCCGGATACAATCCCTGCCATTGCTTTCCGGTACAAGAATCCTTCCAGGTATCGCAGTTTTCCAAATCAGTTGATTTTATCTTCAGGTCAGCGTTTCCAGCAGCAAAAGTATTGCCTTCAGTTGCCACCATATCAGAAAAATAAGCAATAGTCCCGCCAATCACAATTGCGGCCACAACTCCGATGATTGATAAACTGGTTAAAATTCTCTTACTCATATGTGATTATTATTTGTTTTTGTTTTAGCTCGGCCTTTGATTTTTTTTATGAATTATGAATCAGGAATTATGAATTATGAATTTTTATCCCTCATTCTTGATTCAAGATTCTAGATTCTTGATTCTTGATTCCTAAATTAATCTTTATCAGCCTGTTCTAAGGTAAAGGTTATATCAAACTTTAAAGCGTCTCCTTGAATATCATTTGTCGCTGAAGTAGGAATTTTCCAATCTATAACAAAATCGTCTTGGTCGCCTGCTGTCATTAACCCATTATAAACATTATTCCAAACTGCTCCACTGTAATTATCAATAGCATTATAATTTAAAGCAACTGAGCCTGTGTTAATGTATTTAGTGCCGTCAAATTTCAATCCAATATCATTAGTACTCCAATCCCCACTTTCGTCTACATCAATATACAAAGCCATTTGGGCGTTGCGCCGTCAGTACAGGGATAATTTGCAACTGCGCCCATTGCGATATCTAACTCTCCATCTAAACTGCCGGAATTTTTAAGAGTCGCGCTTTCGCTTCCGCTATCTCCGGGAGCTTTATTTGATAAATTCATCGTTTGGACGATTGCATCATCTCCATCTATATCTAAATCCATTGTACCAGCCGCAAAAGTATTGTTTTTACTTGTTTCAGTGTCGCTAAAATAGGCAGCAGTTCCACCAATAACAATGGCGGTAACAATGCCAATTACGCTTAAACTAATTATGATTTTCTTGTTCATAATTTTATTTTCACCTATTGATTATTTGTTCCGACCTTTATTATTTGACAAGCTACTCTATTTCAAAGCTGATATCCGTTGACATAACATTTGTCCATGTTCCATAGGAACTTTGGTGAAAAGATTCTTCAGTTAAAACAAGAGTTAAGTCATAGATTCCATTATCAAGAGTTAGCCCGTCGCAACTAAATCTTTCAATTTGTCCGTTAACATCCGATTCTGCGCATATCGGATAAGGATTTTGAATAATTAGTTTACTATTATTAGATTGTCCGCAAGTTCCGCCACCAATATACTCGTTAATTACATCATTTCCGCTCGCTCCGTAAGCACAAGTCGGCTTGCCAACAAATTTAATTTGATAAGTCATATTTGGCTTAAGCCCTGTGGCAGTGATTGTGCCTGATAATCTATCATTAGCTGGCGTGTGGTAAGAAAAAGCAAC
>MZGJ01000021.1 GCA_002084955.1 candidate division CPR3 bacterium 4484_211
CCAACTTAGTAAATCTCATCCCACTCATTGTATCGCAAAAAAGATTCAGGGATGACTCCCTCCCTCGACCTTACGGTCGGGGATTCAAGTAAGGTTGGTTGAATTACACCCCAGTCACAGTGCTCTAGTATGATAGACTAGTCTATCATATCAGGCGCTAGTGCTTGGTATAACAGTAAATCTACTCTTTATTAGCATCTTATGATGATAGACTAGTCTATCATCATTACCATCATGGTTAGTTCTCCGTTAGTTTGCCTTCGCGAAACCTACAAAGTACAAGGAGTATTCTCTGGCCAGGCGGACCTTTGGTGGCTGAAGAAGGTCGGACATTTATAATCCATCCTTACCGGAGGTGTAAAGATACATATTATGACCCTTGAATGG
Source organism: candidate division CPR3 bacterium 4484_211 (assembly GCA_002084955.1). Lineage (GTDB taxonomy): Bacteria > Patescibacteriota > 4484-211 > 4484-211 > 4484-211 > 4484-211. Next base: position 388 of record MZGJ01000021.1, read on the forward strand.
GGTGACACCCTCTTTGAGGGTGTCACCCTGTTTATATGTAAACAAAGTGAAGCTTCACCGCCTTGGAAGTGGTTTCTCTTCTTGCAAGATTCCACTCCCACGGACCGGAATCATTAGGGTAGGGGAGAGAGGAAGAAAAATTAAAAGTTAAAAGTTAAAAGATGAAAGGTTCAAAGCTAAAAAAAGCCAAGTCTAATTTAATAAAAATTGCAGATTGGAGACGGAAAATTCTCTTGCCAAGCAGGGTCTCTTCTCCCCTCTCCAAAAAACGACCGAAAGTTGTACAACATAATTATCGCACACTTCGGTTAAAAACTACGTCTTAGTTAATCTAAATTAACATTTACAGACAAGGGCTGTGGTTAATAAAGCTCAAAACTCAAAGCGTAAAACGTAAAACTGCAACGCAAAACTCAAAACGAAAGATCGGCAGAGCCTAACATAAACACTTCTCAGCTCTAAGTTGTGGCTTTGCGTTTTGCACTTTGAGTTTTACACTCGATCTGTTACTCGTTACTCATTTCTCGTTTCCTCTTTCTTCCCATGATATTTCCGATACACTTCACGCAGTCTTGGATTGGTCACATGAGTGTAAATTTGAGTCGTGGACACATTTTTGTGACCCAAAAGCTCTTGGACCGATCTTAAATCTGCACCGGAAGACAATAAATCAGTGGCAAAAGTATGCCGAAATACATGAGGGGTAAGTTCAATAGCCAAACCCGCTTCCCGTCCATACTTTTTTATCATCCGCTGAACACTTCTTACCGATAACCGAAATTGATTTCCGGTTGCATCGTCTAGAAAGTCTTGGATATTGCTTTTTAGTTTTGCATTCGTTTTAGACCCCTTAGAGCGCCTCGTCCTCGAATAGCTGATAAATAAAGGCTCCCAATCATCATCTCGTCGATTAAGATACTTCTTTAACCACAATCTGGCTCGATCAGATACAAAAACTATCCTCACATGTCCTCCTTTCCCCCGCACACTAAATTCCTGAGTCTTAAAATTAACATCCTTTCTATCTAGGTTCACCAATTCAGACACCCGCAGTCCGGTACTAAACAAAAGCTCCATTATTGCTCGATCTCTTAACCCTCTTTTGGTCGTTGTATCCGGAGCACGAAGTACCTTCTCCAGCTGATCTAATTCCAAAAACTTGATTGACCTGGACTCTGCCTTTCTTAAATCCACCCGCTCTGGCAAAACACACTCGATTCCAATTCGCGCTAAGTATTTTAAAAAGGCCCTCAGGGCAACAATGTAGTGATTCTGAGTAGAGTCCTTCAGCGGCCGTCTGGTCTGCGGATTAATATACCTGTTTAGATACAACCGAAATTCCTTGATGAGATCCTCGGAGACATCTCCAGCATGAAAGTCGGCGTTTTTCTTACCGGTAAAATGTCTGGCCCAGCGCAAAAACCGCCGCAGGCGATGATGGTATTTCTCAGCCGTTGAAGGAAAAAGTCCCTTTTCCAACTCACAATGTTCAATAAAGTTAAGAATGTGTTGAGAAAGAGGCAGATCAATGGTTTTACCCATAAACCAAAAAGCGGCGCCGGCAGGGGCGCGAACTCATCAATCAGTTTGGCAAAGTAGGGAACATAAATAATGTTCCAACTTTTCCCGGTAACAGCAGATTCCAGTTTGCGACAACCGAAAAGACAAAACAGACCCTGCAGGAAACACCTCAACAGTATAGTGACAGTACAGTAGGGAAGTAGAAAATGGACCCTCGTACCGTGTCGTGAATTGTATGATTAGCGACGCAACAAGTCAAGTCGGAGAATTTGCTTTTATGTCAGCCAGCACAAAAACGCCCACCCACACTGCCCACAACAAAAACAAATCATCAGCTTTATCTCCGCATATGAATTCACCGTAAACTTGCGGCCAGCCGACAACCAAGGGAGTCTGATAAACGAGGCAACCAAAATACGTTTTTAATCAAATTTATCAGAATAAATAATTAATTTTTAATTTCCTCTTTTCCAACATTCCACTTCATCCTGCCCCCCCCGGCAGACTCTTTCCTTAACCAACCGACCGTCCTAATTAGCACATTAAACGCCTAAATGACAAAAATTATGCTTTACTTAAAAAGTTATCCACAAAACACCAGGGCAGGGAGTAGTAAAGCCCGCCACTGCAGGCAATTCGAGGCTTCACCTCCCAACTCTACCCATCTACCCAAAAAGCGTCCTATAGTATTACCGAGTCGCTATGGCTCATCAGCCAGGCCCGAGACCCCATCCGACTATACTATAGGACTTCTAACTCACATTATATTAACCATATCAAAATATATTACTCCCCTACCCTTCACCTCCCACTCTTTTCATTCCTCCAAAGGGAAATTCAGCGCACAGAATTATACAGGTAAAAAAACACCAAAAAAGCTAAAATTAAAATATTATCCCTTAAAATTTTACGGGTGAGCTCCTTTTCCAGCCGCTTGCTGATCAGCCCAGCCAAGACAAAAAGAGAGCCGGAAACAAAAAGCGTCTGAACAAATCTATCACCTTTGCTAAAACCGATAAGACCCAAAGTCTCCACAGTAAACAGAGCCCCGACAAGGCTTTCCTTAAAGGGAAATCGGTAGTATTCCTCCTGGATAAACCAAAAAATCGGCAGACAGAGAATGCCGGCAACCACGAATGAATAAACCAACTTCTGAGTGTAGCTTAAGAGAAAAAACTGCGGATCAATAGCCAAAGAAAAGGACAAGAAAGCCAAAAACAAGCCGTATAACATTAAGACTGAATTGGCGGCTTTTTTTAAAGGAAGAGGTCTAAAACTAGACAGATTTAAGATATTTAAACTTAGGAACAAAATATAGTAAAAAACAAATGCCGCTCCCGCCGTCAACACCTGCAAGATTGTTCTATCTACTCGCCACACACTTAGGTGGAAAGTTAAAAGAAGCGGATACAAAGGCAAAAGAAACCAATTCCACCCTTGAACCTGAAATTCAACTATGTATAAAACCGCCCAGATATTCAGCAGACTAAAAATAAAAAAAAGCAAAAAGGGGTAATTAAAAAGAACAACCTTTGTGTTCAATATGGGGAAAGTACTCAATAGAAGAGAGAGAACAACGATCTTTTTTCTTTTTGAGGACATGTAAACAACTTAATTTAATCAACTTAATTCACCCATCTTCGGTTCTTTAGAAATTATCTTAACTCCACATCCTCTTTAACTTTCTCTTTTTTCTCTTCGACTTCTACTTTTCCATCAACTTTTTCCTCTTCTTTCCCCTCCCCTGCTTTCGGCTTCTCCACTTTTGCCGGCGGTTCTTCGGCCATCCCCGACATGGCACCCCATTCGGCGCCTATTTCTTGATAATTCTCTGGAATAAAAAGCTTTATCCGGTCACCAACGTCCGCCTCAAAATGCTTAATAGACGCAGCCAAAATTTTAAATCTTCCCTCCTTACAAACCGCTATCCACTCCTCCCCCTCCCTTAATAAAACACCCTCTGTCTCCTTGCGGCCAACTTTCCCAATATGCTTAAATTTATTTTGCGGACCTTCCTCAATTAACCTTAAAGTGTCACCGGGAACCAACATACTCTTTGAGGCATAATTCGGAGGAACCTGATACCTTTTCCCCTCATCAGTTATCATAAATTCACCATCAAAAGTTCCCACTATTTGTTCTTCTTTCGGCTGCTCTTCTCTTTCCAACCTCTCTCTTAAAGCGGTAACTTCCTTTTCAATTTCTTTTAACTTTTTTAAAATCTCCGTTTTTTTCATTTGGCAAGTATAAAAAGCCTAAGCTTATTAAAATTTTAGACTTTCTGCGCCGATCAACTCCTTAAATTTACCCACCAAATCTAGGATGAAAAATCTACAAAAACTCTTATAATTATATACCAAATTTAGGGATTTTGCTCACCCGGAAATTCCGCAGCCGGCTTCTTTGCCGCGGCCGCCTTAGTCTCTAGTTCTTTTCTTAATTTCTCTACCACCTTGTCATCCATGCCGGGAACAAACTGCTTGCGGGACCAGCGGACAATTCTAGACTCCACTTCAGACCGGTCTGCCGCATATTTACTGCGGGAACTGGCAATAACTTTCTCCCGCAATCCAGTTTCCACCACATCAAAAGGAAGCGTGCGGGCGCTAAAAGGACGTGACTGACTCAAGTCAATCATCAACTTAAGATAGATATGGTATTTTTCCAAACCAATAAGATCGCTTTCATCAAAGGTAGGCGCGAATTCTTTGGCTAAAATGCTGGCATCAGCCTGGCCCACAGAAAAACTTATTATCGACCCCACATTGCCAAAAATTGCCGTTCTTACTTCCTCAGGCACCTGAGCCAAATACTGATGCGCCAAAATAAGGTTTAAACGGTATTTACGAGCCTCAGAGAGAATACTGGCAAAAGCTGAAGTGGCAAAATTTTGAAACTCATCTACATAAACAAAAAAATCTTTTCTCTCCTCCGGCGGCAGGCTTACCCGCGTCATTGCCGCAAACTGTAATCTAGAGATTAACATTCCACCCAAAATAGCAGAATTATCTTCACCAATTTTCCCCTTGGAAAGGTTAACCAAAAGAATTTTCCTGGTATTAATAATCTCGTCTAGTTTGATGGTTGATCTGGGCTGTCCCACAATATTACGGATGGTGGGCGTAGACAAAAACTGACCCAGTCGGTTCTGGATAGGAGAAATAGCCTCCGCCACCAACGACTTGCTGTCGGCCATACCCTCAAACTCCACCTCCCAAAAATCTTTCAGCACAGGGTCGGGAAGAAGATGAGTAATGTATTTGCGGTAGGCCCGATCGGTAAGCAGACGTGTTACCCCCAAAAGCGTAGAATGGGGAATGTGCAGAAGAGTTAACAGACAATTTCTCAAAATATGCTCCAGCCTTGGCCCCCAGGAAAATTCAAAACGGCGGCGGAAAACATCCACCAGACCCGAAGCCACCAGCCCTATTTGATCAGGATCAAATAGCTCCAACATATTCATGGCCACCGGAAACTGCAGATCCGAAGGATCAAAGATAACTACATCTTCCAGGCGCTCCTCGGGTATATAGTTTAATAATTTTTCAAAGGAATCACCGTGAGGATCTAAAACCGCCAGCCCTTCTCCTTCCTCTATATCCGAAACAATCATGCTCTCCAATAAAGTAGACTTCCCCGTCCCAGTCTTGCCAATAATATACATGTGCCGGCGGCGATCATCTCTTTTGATGCCAAACTTTAAATCACTATCCCGAAAAGAAGTTGCCCCAATAATTGGTTTTACTCCCACGGGCAGATCCAGTGGATACTCAACCTTTTTTGCCTTTGTCCAGGCAATATTCGGCGTTTCTACCGTGACATTAGGCAGGTGAAATAAGGAAGCTAGTTCTTCAGTATTGAGGATAAAAATATTATCTGGTTTAGAAGGAAAAACTCTCCTACGATAGTCACCAACCACTTCGTCGACCGATCGGACAAACTCACTACGCTCAAACGAATTTAGATGGGCCGTGGAGAACTGCCTTAAAGCGGCAAATACACTGTCTACCTGCTTGGCGGCCACATCCAAATTTTTACCCGAGCCCACAATTCTAATTGATGTCTCAAACCCCAGCTTAGTTAATTTATTTTCCACCCCTTCCAGCTCCACTCTTTGCTCTGCAGACAACTCTACTTTCCCACTCCCCGAAGCCGATCTGGCTCCCTCCCCAGTGTAACGGGCGGAATTGGGATTTAAAAGACTGGTGATTATCTCAGGAATTAGTGAAAGAATCGCCACAATAATCTCTTTCACCGCCAGCCCTAAATCCTGCTTAATGCCCGAAAACAATGAGGGTTTAATCTGTGTTCCCTGCCTCACCGAATCCACAAATTGGTAGCCTGCCTTTTGCCAGATGTCGGGGAGGGGACGAATTAATAACTGCAACCAGGCCTGGCTTCCCTCGGGTAGATCCTCTACCGCCGAGGTTATCGCCGCCAGGGGATCCACTTCAAAATTGGGGAAAGTTTTGATAGGAAAATAATATTCGCGGGCCAAAACCACCTCCGTCGCCGCCATAGCCATACGGTCGCTCATAACCCGCTTGGTATAATCCTCTACCCGACTGATTTCCGCCTGAGGATATTGGGCATAAATTTGAGATTTAACAAAGTTTTCAAAAATTTGCGGAACCACTGCATAGAATTTAATCCCCTCTTCACTGGCAACAATCTCAAAAGAAAAATGTTCCTGAACGGTAGGAGTTTCCTTAAGAAGACCATGAAGAGAGGCAAACATCATCTCGGCCGCCACCGGCCCTTTCTCGTTAAATTTAGGCACCTCAATTAGTAAAATGACATCCGGCAAGGCAACAGCCTCAGTCTTTGAAAGACGCCGCTTTAGCCCCACAATAGCCAAACCAGCCCCAACAACTGCAACTGACCCTAGAATTGTATAAAGAAAAACAAGCTGCACGATATTCGACAATAATTCCCTTTTATCGCGATGGGTCTAAAATTGCACTATCACAATTACCAGAAGCATTTACGACCCATCCGTGATAACTGGGCGACTTGATAATTAACTAGTCAATGAACCTTATGCTTCCACTCGCCGAATTATCCGACTAGCCAATTTCCATTCTACCAATCCCAAAGCAACTTGACAAACAGAAAACGCTAGAGTATATTATGCTTAGGTCTCTCTCCTCATCCTAAGTATGCTTGGAGTTTTCTAGGTATAGCTTAGGACGCAAAAGCCGGCGAAAACAGCCGGTTTTTGTGTGCCTCTTTAGCGGGCTCTCTTCCCCCAATCCTTTCCTATAATTATTTCTACATCCATTCTCTGCACCTCACTGGTTCCTAAAAACTGCGGATCTTTTCCAAAAATCTGGCTTAATCGGCGAAGCGAGTAAGGTATTTTATCTCCAGCAGCACCTAAAACCTTAATCTCCGTTGCCTCAACGCCAAAACTCCTGTAATTCCCGGTGCTGACCACCCTCATGCCTGCATTTTGAACAAAGCGCGCCCCCAGCATAGCCAAACCAGAAATTGAGGTCCCGTTTTTAACACTTACCCCAACATTCTCTTTTTTCACCTGCTCATCGCCCAGAAGGGTTCGAACCAGTCTGTCTCTAATTTCTACATTCTCATAACCGGCATAATTCTTAATCTGCTCAACCTTTAACTTGGCGGCGCTAACCCGCCTACAACCAACCAAAACTCTTAATAACTGGATGCGGGACAAACTGGTTGTGCCCTTTTCCGAAATAGATTTTAAATAAAATGGCCAGCTAAGCCAAAAAGATGGCGACTGAATTGTTTGATGCAAACTCAAGATTTTTTCGGACAGTTCCTCCTCACCTACCGAGCTATCATTTATAAAATAAAAAGTATCTAAAGGGACAGCCAGATAATCTTCCACAGAATCAATTACCGCGGCCACAGGACGAGGCGGATTTAGGGCTGATCCGACTTTAGACAACTGGGAAATAGGATACTCAGTCCCATAAACTGTTAGTTGTTCATCCCTGGGCAGAATTAAAAAACTCAAAATCTTTTCTCCCTCATCCCACGCCCCAACCGACACCCACCGAATCAACTTAGTTTCCGGGTCCATCCCCGCCACAACAAAATTAACCTGCTGCCCCCTTATTAAAGATGGAGCCTGCATCCCTTCCTTTAGAAAAAGAGGAGTACTGAACCATTGAACAATTTTTATTATCAATAGAAGGAGAAGAGGCGCGCCGGCAATAAATATCACCACCATCAATCTGCGGACATGTCTCCTAAATTTTATTTTTTGCTGATATTTTCTCCAAACGGCCATAATCCGTTAAAAGTCTCCTTAAATCTCCGGCTAGAGGAGAGTTAAAAAATTGTCGTCTATCGCTTTCCGGCAAACGAAATCCGATCTGCTTAGCATGCAAAAAGGGTCTTGGCAGGAATTTTTTTACTGCCCTATATTTTCTCCGTCCCGAGTACCAGTAGTCACCAACCACCGGATGCCCCAAGGCGGCTAAATGAACACGAATCTGGTGAGTTCTACCGGTAACGGGCTGACATTCCAATAAAGTAAATTCCTCAGGAGAAAAAGAAAACCTTATCTTTGTTTTAAGGCAGCGGAATTTAGTCTTGGCCGGTTTCCCGCCATACATCACCACCACTCTCATCTTATTTTTAGGACTGCGTCCCAATGGCGCATCAATAATGAAACTCTCTTCCCGGGGAACTCCCCAAACCAACGCCCAATATTTTTTTTTCACTTTATGTTCTCGAAATTGTTTTTTAAGGTCTTGGTAAGCCAGCGGAGTTTTAACAGTTACCATTACACCCGAAGTCTCTTTATCCAATCGGTGAACAATCCCCCACCGCCCGGCCTCCCCCACCGCCAAAATACCGTCCCCCAGGTACTTTTTAATCCACCCGGCCAGTGTTTGTTCAAAAGTATAACCCGGACCGGGGGTTACCACCAAGCCGGCCGGCTTATCTATCACCAGAACATGCTCGTTTTCAAATAAAATAGCAACCTCCCTTTCCATCACCTAATCCCCCAGATAACCTTTAACTTCCTCCAACACTTGGTCTGGGTTCAAGGCGGACTTAAAAAGATATCCGTCGGCACCAAGTTCAAATCCATTTTCCACCAAAGCATCCTGCCCCAGACTGGTTAAAACTACAATCTTCCCGCATCGCGCACGCTCCTTGTCACTAAGATCATCAAGAATCTGCAGGCCGTCTTTTTCCGGCAACATAATGTCCAATAATACCAAGTCGTAGCCCCCCTTTTTCATCATTTCCTCACCTTCCAAACCATCTTCAGCTGTAGCCACCTCATATCCCTCCTTTACCAATATCTCTTGGTACAAATCGCGCATTAATTTATCATCTTCCACAATTAGAATTTTCTTGCTCTTGGACACCACAAACTTCACCTCCTTTCTCTCTTCTTGCTCCATTGTACCATCTTACCAGCTCCAATTACTACCCCGAACGCCCCGAAGAACTGTTCTTAAAAAGACCTACATAAAAAGGAGGAGCGGAAATTTTGGTACAGTATAATATCGTCCTGTATTATTGCCAAAGAGTACCATCTCTACAAATATATGTCTTTTCAAAGAGGATGGGTCATAAATGGCCAACCTAGTTGCCATAGTCATAATGACAATAACCAAGCACCAAATTACAAACAAATTCTAAATCCAAAATTCAAATAACCAAAGCTTTCCCGTGTTTAGAATTTGGGGAATTGTCGTTTGGATATTGTTTAAAATTTGTCATTTGGATTTGGTTTGACATTGGGCATTTTTAAATTTGACATTTTACAGATTCGCCCTTTTCGAGGGGCAATTCCTATCTTATCGCTGAATTACAAACTTGGCCCTTTGCGCGCACAGATCGCAGACTAAGTGCAGCACCATTCGGTACACGGCAAGAGTCCACTATCACCCGCGAAGTGGAAAGCTACACCGGCAAGGGCATAGCTTTCAGTTCAGGGTTTTCGCTCCACAATGCATGTAATCAGTACAGAATTTTGTAATTTGATAAAGAGGCCATTATAATGTTTAGGCGCAGTTTTTTAAGAAGCTTATATTATGTTGCACCAAAATTATACCAAGATTGCCTGCGTGGGTGTTGGCGGCAAGGCTGTGTACTCCCTGGCCAAGTATTTTAGGTTTTTAGGAACCGAAGTTTTGGGTTTTGACATCAGCGAGAACAAACGAACACAAGCATTAGAAAAATTAGGTGTGGCGGTCAAGTACGAAAATCCTGCCGGGTTTCTAGGTAATGATATTGACCTTATCATTTATTCCAATAGCCTGCCCAATCAACTGATTAAAACCCTTAAAGAAAACAACACCCACGCCAAATGCGTTGCCGTAGGTGAACTTTATCAGCAGATAGTTAGCGAGTATACCGCTGGACATTTGGGCGAGCAGGAAAAACAGGCAGTAGAGAAGACTAATTTGACCCCCTTGCTTAATCTGAACACTCAAAATTTAGTATTGATTGGTGTTACCGGCACAGACGGAAAAACCACAACCTGTTGCATGCTCTACGGCATTTTAAAAGCAGCCGGCTATAGAACGGGAATGATTAACACCGTAGGCGCGAGGATTAATGACCGGCAAGTGGATACAGGCCTGCATGTTACAACTCCTTCAGCACAAGAAATTGCTCGGCTCATTTGCAAGATGCAGAAAGAAAAATGCACACATATTGTTCTGGAGTGCACCTCACATGCTTTGGTAACCGGACGATTAGCTGGGTTAAAGCTGGATTTTGCGGTATTCACCAACATTACCAAGGAACATTTAGATTTTCATGGGAATATGGGTAATCTAATTGCTGCCAAATCCTTGCTGGTCAAAAAACATTTAAAAAACAGCGGGTTTGCGGTGATTAATCTTGATGATGAGTTAGTCTTTAACCGCATGAAATCGTTGGCTAGAAATGAGATTTTTTACTCAACAAGGTCAACAAGGAAGAACCTTAAACATCTGGTCACTGCCAAAAATATCCAATCCCACGGCAACGAAAGTTTCTGTTTTAACGTGGAAATTAAACTAGGAAGAGAGAAAACCTCGTTTAAGCAGCCGGTTTGTATACCCATGATAGGGGCATATAATGTCAGTAACGCCCTAGCAGCCTTGTCAGTAGGCTGTTTATTGGACATAGAAGAAAAGAAGGTGGTTCGGGGACTAAAAAATATGGATCGAGTACCGGGCAGAACTGAGGTTTTACAAAAAGAGCCTTTTTATGTCATTATTGATTTTGCCCACACCCCAAACGGGTTAAAAAATGTCTTGGCATCGGTTGCAAAATTAAAGAAGTCTAAGAAAAATAAACTGCTTGTTGTTTTTGGCTGTGCCGGAAAGAGAGATCCTTCTAAGAGATCTCCCATGGGACAAATTGCCGCCCGGTACGCCGACGTTACAATCCTTACCGCCGAGGATCCACGTACAGAAAGTTTAAAAAAGATTAATGACGCAATTGAAAAAGGCTGGCGTTCTACCGCTTCCGATCATCAAGAAATTATCCGCTACGATGATACTTTAGAAAACGTTCTGGTTAGACAGAACGCGATTAAAAAAGCTCTCTGTTTGGCACAAGAGGGAGATGTGGTCATTATCTGCGGCAAAGCTCATGAAAAGAGCCTGTGTTTTG
>MZGJ01000010.1 GCA_002084955.1 candidate division CPR3 bacterium 4484_211
AACCAAACAGAGTTTAGTGTTTGATGTCTGTTTGAGATTAGTATCAGATTGTTAAAGAGCTAAATTGTCATAAATTTTGCCTCTTGACTTTTGATAGCTAGTCTCGAAAGGTTTTTTTGCTATAGTCCAAGTTCACCGGCAATTTTTTGCATTCCGCTAAGGACAATTTCAATATGTTTTTTAAGTGGCACTTTGATCTCCTGAGCTCCGCGTTCAATTTCTTTGCGATTTACCCCGGCGGCAAAACTGGGAGAATTCCATTTTTTAAGAACCGATTCCACGGTAACTTCGCTCAGCTTTTTGGTGGGACGGACCAGAGCTGTAGCGACAATTAGACCGGTTAATTCGTCAACAGCTCTTAAGGTTTTGGCCATTAAAGTTTTGGCTTTGACATTAAAGCCAAATCCATGGGCGGCGACGGCGTTTACCAGATCTTCGTCGGCGTTAATCTTATTTAACCATTTAATCGTGAATTGTGGATGTTGGTGGGGAAACTTTTCGTAGTCGGCGTCATGAATTAGTCCGGCCACAGCCCATTTTTCCCTTTCTTCCTTGGGAATCTTAAAATAATTGGCGTATGCCAGCATGGCTGCCTCTACCGCCAGGCAGTGTTTGATGAGATTTTTGTTCTGCATCAGCTCATTTAATTTTTCCCAAGCCTGTTGTCGGGTGATTTTCATGAATTATGGTTCCGTGCGCTCGATTTTCCTAATTTAGTTCAGGGTTTTACCAAAAGAGTAAAGGTCTTCATGTTATTAGCCAGAGAACAGGCAACTAAAAAGGCACCAAGGTAGGAGGTGTTATGGAGGCAGGAATAGCCGCCTGGCTCTTTTGTGCAATTACCAACAACCGCAGTGCGGTAATACTATCCTATTGCAGGCGCCGCCTTTCGTCAAGAAGTATTCCCCATAAACCAGAAAGCTGTGCTGGCAGGAGGGCGGCTTTCGGTTTTTGGGCTTTCGCTCTTTAAGGAATGGAATCCTGCAAGAAAAATACATCCGTTTTCAAGGCGTGGAGTTTCATTTCCCAGAAGCACGCTAGCTGAAAAATCTGTCCCACAAATTTTTCGGCCGGGAATTGGTTTTTTTGAGTTTCTCAAAAATTTCTTTCTCGGCCGGACTTAGTTTTTTGGGCGTTTGCAGTTTTATCCTGATGTATTCATCGCCCTTTCCCGTGCCGGAGAGTTTGGGCATGCCCTGGCCGGATAGTTTAATGACGGCCTCTGCGTCTATGCCGGCGGGTATTTTTATCTTTTTTCTTCCAATCCCGCCCGGCTGACCTGGGTCGATTACGGGGACTTCAAGAGTGTCTCCGAGAGCCGCCTGAGAAAAAGTAATGGGCAGGTCCAGGTACACATCAGGTCCCCGCCTTTGGAAAATTTTTGACGGCTCTACTTTTATCTGGATATATAGGTCTCCGGCCAGACCGCCGTTTTCTCCGGCGTCGCCTTTTTGTCTAAATCTTAGTTTATGTCCCGTCTCTACTCCGGCGGGAATTTTAATTTTTAATTTTTCCTGTGCGGCTATGCGTCCTTTGCCGCGGCACTTGGGACAGGGATTCTTGATAATTTCCCCGCTTCCGTGGCAGGTGGGGCAGGTGCTGATGGTGGCGATTTGTCCCAGAAAGGTGCGGTTTACCTTTTGGACTCTGCCGCTTCCCTGACACTGAGGACAAGAAATTTTACCATTGTTGGCGGCGCCGCTGCCTTTGCAGGCAAGGCATGGTTTTAGCCGTCGGTAGGCTATCTCATAGTCGGTGCCTTTTACGGCGGCGGCAAAGGGTATTTTTATTGTCTGCAGCAAATCCCGCCCGGCCTTTTTGGCTCTTTGGCGAGATTTAGATCCTGTCCTTGTCTGGGTAAATGGTGAGCGAAAACCAAAAAATTCTTCAAAAATATCAAAAGGGTTGGAAAAGCCGGAGAAGTTATAGTCGAAACCGGGGAATCCGTAGGAGGCGCTTTCTGCGCCGGAGAAACTGCCGTTAAAGGCGGCATGTCCTAGGCGGTCGTAGGCGGCTCTTTTTTGCGAATCGGAAAGTACTTCGTAGGCCTCGTTAATCTCCTTAAACTTTTGCTCAGCGCCGTCTTCTTGGTTGACATCGGGATGATATTTACGGGCCAGATTGCGGTAGGCTTGTTTTATTTCTTTGTTGGAGGCATCTCGGGAAACTCCGAGAATATCGTAGTAGTCTTTTTTATCGGGCACATCAGAATCAAGCTAATCTTCCAGACCGCCTGGTTGGCTGAGGAAAATCAGAGAATATTTGTCATTTGTCGTCTTCATCAACAATTTCTCCCTCCACGGTTTGACTGCCCGGTTCGGAAGATTTATTTTCGTCGCTTTTGTCTTTTGCTTCCTCCTTTTTTTCTTTTGCCTCGTTCTCTGGCTGCTGGCCGGCCGATTGATACATGGCGGCGCCGACTTTCTGCAGGGCCTCGGAAAGAGCCTGATACTCTCTCTTTAGGTCTTCCGCGGAAGCACTTTCCAGTTTGCTTCTTAATTGCTCCACCTGCTGGCTGATTTTACTTTTTGTTTCCTGAGGCACTTTGTCTCCGACGTCCTTAAGGGTTTTCTCGGCGGTGTAGCAGAGAGCTTCCGCCTGGTTTTTAGCTTCAATTCTTTCCTTTTTTTGCTGGTCCTCGGCGGCGTGGGCCTGAGCCTCTTGTCTCATCCGTTCAATTTCTTCTTTGGACAGTCCCGTGGACCCGGTGATGGTTATTTTCTGTTCTTTGCCGGTAGCCTTGTCTTTGGCAGAAACATTAAGAATGCCGTTGGCGTCAAGATCAAAGGTTACCTCAATTTGGGGTACACCCCTTGGAGCCGGGGGAATTCCAGATAGAATAAACTTGCCCAGACTTTTGTTATCCGCGGCCATGGGACGTTCCCCTTGGAGGACATTTATCTCTACCGAGGTTTGGTTGTCGGCGGCGGTGGAGAAAATTTGAGTTTTAGAGGTGGGGATTGTCGTATTCCTGTCAATTAGGGGGGTGCGCACCCCGCCCAGGGTTTCAATTCCCAAGGTCAGCGGCGTTACGTCAAGAAGCAGGACCTCTTTAGATTCTCCGGTAAAGACCCCGGCCTGGACTGCCGCTCCAACAGCGACTACTTCGTCGGGGTTGATGCCCTTGTGAGGCTCTTTGCCAAAATACTCTTTTACTCTTGCCTGGATTTTGGGCATGCGGGTTTGCCCGCCGACTAGGACAACCTCGTCAATTTCGTCGACATTTAATCCGGCATCTTTCAGTGCCGCGCTGCAAACGTTAAAACAGCGGTCAATGAGATCCTCTACCAAGGATTCCAGTTTGGCGCGGGTTAAAGTTATGGCCAGGTGTTTGGGGCCGCTTTCGTCGGCGGTAATAAAGGGCAGGTTGATTTCCGTTTCCTGACGGGTGGAAAGTTCAATTTTGGCCTTTTCGGCTGCATCCCGAAGCCGCTGCAGAGCCTGACTGTCTTTTTTCAAGTCAATACCGGTGTCTTTTCTAAATTCTTCGGTGAGAAAGTCTATGATCTTTTGATCAAAATCATCGCCGCCCAGATGGGTGTCTCCGTTGGTGGCTAAAACTTGGAAGACGTCACGTTCCTCTTCGCCCTTGGACTCAATTTCTAGTATGGAAATATCAAAAGTTCCTCCTCCTAGATCAAAGACGGCAATTCGTTCGTTTTTTTGCTTGCCTAGACCATAGGCTATTACCGCCTCTTCAACCTTTTGTCCCAGATAGGCTTCGGCGTCAGCTTTAATTTTTTGTAAAATCATGGCGGAAATTTCTTGGGGCGTGTAAGTTTTGCCTTCCACTTCCACCACAGCCATGCCCTCCTTGCCTTCTTTAATGGTGTAGGGAAGCCACTCTTTGTCCCGCTGTACTTCGGGGTCACTGTATTTTCGGCCCATGAGCCGTTTGATGGAAAAAATTGTCCGCTTGGGGGCGGCAATGATCTGGCGTTTGGCCACTCGGCCGACAATGTTTTTTACCGGATCAACCACGGAAGGGAACAAGTTCTCTCCCTCGGAGGAATGAATCACCTTGGGTTGCCCGCCTTCCATGACGGCGACAACACTGTTAGTTGTTCCTAAATCTATGCCTACGATTTTAGACATGTAATTTATCGGAATTAGGCAGTTTGCTTTGCTGTAGATTCTGCACTTCGTTGCAATAATTGGGTGATTACTCCCAACTGCCTAATTACCTAGTTGTCTAGCTGCCCACTTTTACTTTCGCCGGTTTTATTACCCGCCCGTGTAATTTATACCCCCTGGCGATAATTCCCACAACCCTTTCTCCGTCACCTTCTGAGACAGCGGCCTCCATTAGGTGAGGGTCGAAATCATCTCCCATAGAAACGTCAATTTTTTCCACACCGTGTGAAGAGAGAATATTTTGGAGTTGCTGGACAACGATTTCCAGTCCTTCCCAAACTGCGATCAGGTTTTCAATTAATAAACGGTTGGCAAATTTACGGTGCTCTTCTTTTTCTTTTTCGGTTTGCTTTTTTAGGTTATCATAATCTGCCAGCGCACGTCTTAGGCGGTTTTCAAGATCCTTTTTCTCGGTTTCTAATCTTTTTAAATTCTCTTGTGTTTTTGGCGTACCTTTCTTTTGCGGTGACATTTTCGCTGACTAAATAATATTATACACCACCGAGCAATAGGCGGGTTTCCTTTTTGTGTCAGCGAATTATGCGCCTTGGCCGAGCTCGTTGATAAGCTTTTGAAAATACCGGACGCGGGGAATGATATAGCCGTAATTTAATCTCATCGGCCCGAGGATGCCAATGTAACCGGTTCTTCCTCGAGGGAAAGAGATTTGACCAAAGACTAGACTGCAGGGATTAAGTCTTTTGTACCCGAGTTCGTCTCCGAGGAGTACATTTACGTCTTTGCTTTCTGGCAGTTTCTCAAAAATGGACCTGATAATTTCCACTTCATCCAGGAGTTTTAGTACACTGCGGGTTAAATCGATATCGTAAAATTCGGGGTGATCAAGAATATAGGCCGCCCCGGCGTAGTAGAGGAAGCTGTTGTCTAAGAGAGCTAGGCTCAGATTTCGTGATTCCTCGGCCAAATCATAAACAGCCTGGCGAAGCATAAGTTGTGGATGTTCCCTTTTTTCCCAGAGGTGCTGTTTAAAAGAAACCTCGCTGACGACCGGAAGAGCTTCTTCTTCCATTAGATTTTTAATGAAGTGCCGAAAGGCTAGGGAGGTGGGGATCCGCCCCGCAGAAACATGGGGCTTTTCCAAAAAACCTTCTTCGGTTAAATATGCCATTTCGTTGCGGATAGTGGCGGGGGAAACTCCCAGGGCGTAATTTTGGAAGATCAACTGAGAGCCAACGGGTTCGGCGTTTTTAATGTATTCTTCAATGATGGCCTTGATTAGTTTTTCCTGCCGCTCGGTTAACATTATCAAAAGTCTAGCATAAGTGCTAAAGGGGTGTCAAGGTTGGAGCCTTACGTGACTATTTCAAAATTGGGGGCAGTATTTTTTTAAAGACATTAATTTAGGGGTTGTTTCCCATAAACGCCATTCGGCAGGAACGGCTCAAACTATCCTTTAACCAGCCCCTATTGTTGAAACAATTACATTTTTAATTGGCCTGAAGACGTTTGGCATAAAGACGTTACTCAAGTTTTGTAAACTTGACGTGCGGCCGCATAGGAGATTTACAAATTTTTTGGTAAAGGCTTTGAGGATGGGGTAAAAGTGCTCAACTCAGTTGTCATAGCTTATTACGGCCGGGACATAATCTTTAAGATTTAACTGTGAAGCTCCACCGTCTTGGACGCAGGTGTATTTTTCTTGTAGGGTTTCATTCCTGTGGAGCGGAACCCTGAATCGAAAGCCATTCATCCACGCCTCTCCCGGCGTGGCTTTCCACTTCACGGGGAATAGCAAACTTTAGTCTGCAATCTTTGCGCGCACCAATCGTAGTAATAATCATTTGAATGGGGTGACACCCTCAAAAAGGGTGTCACCCCTTCTAAGCGCGCACTAACCGCAGTACCACAAAGGCATGCGGCAAGAGTGCGCTATTACAATTAAATTGGGCATTTATGGCTCATCCTCTATGTCCCAGATATTGCTAAAAGGTTCTTGACAGCCCCTTTATAATATAAATGTACTTGATAAGAGATTGGCGTATGACTAAGACAGCAAGAGCATCTGGCAACATCCTGAAAAAAATTAAACCTCTGGGCGACCGGGTTTTGGTCCGCCCTATTTCCAAAGAAGAGACCACCGAATCAGGGATTATTATTCCGGACACGGCAAAGGAAGAACGGCCGCAGGAAGGTGAGGTGTTGGCGGTGGGTCCAGGCAAGCTGAACGAGAAAGGTGAGCGGATTGTTCCTGAAGTTAAAGTGGGCGATAGGGTCATGTTTAAAAAGTATAGTCCGGAGGAATTAAAGATTGAAGGAGAGGAATTTCTAATTGTCAACGAAAGTGACATCTTGGCGGTGATTGGGTAGTGTTCTATCTACTTTCACCCTCGGCAGGAATTTTGGCCGAGTATGCCGACCAAGTTCGGTGTTGAGAGTCCGATTCGCCTAACTGAAAATCCCGCGTCGCGCTTGGATTTTCAGGGCTTTGTTAAATGCCTAAGCAAATTATTTATTCGGAAGAAGCAAGAAAAAGATTAAAATCCGGAGTGGACCAGCTGGCGCTGGCTGTAAAGACAACCCTGGGCCCTAAGGGCAGAAATGTGGCTTTGGACAAAAGTTTCGGCGGTCCAACGGTAACTCATGACGGGGTGACCGTGGCCAATGAAATTGAGCTAAAGGATAAGTTTGAGAACATGGGAGCCCAGCTTTTAAAAGAAGCGGCTTCCAAGACCAATGATGTGGCCGGCGATGGGACAACTACCTCGGTGGTTCTGGCCCAGGCCATAGTTAATGAAGGTCTTAAAAATATTGCCGCCGGGGTTAACCCGATGAGTTTGCGGTCGGGTATTTTGAGTGCGGCCGGCCAGGTGGCGGAAGAGGTTAAAAGGTTGGCCAGGGATGTTTCGTCCAGGGAGCAAAAAGCTCAGGTGGCGACGATTTCTGCGGCCGATGCTGAAATTGGGCAGAAGATTGCCGAGGCTTTGGAAAAGGTGGGTAATGAGGGGGTAGTTACCGTAGAGGAATCCAAGGGGCTGGAATTTGAAATTGACTACCGCGAGGGGATGCAGTTTGACAGAGGCTACAGTTCTCCTTATTTTGTTACCGATCCTTCCCGTATGGAGGCGGTGGTTAAAGATGCCTATATTCTAATCACCGACCAAAAAATTTCTGCGCTTAATGATATCCTTCCTCTATTAGAGAATTTGGTTAAGGTTTCCAAGAACTTTGTAATTATTAGCGAGGATATAGAAGGAGAAGCTTTGGCCACCTTGGTGGTTAATAAGCTGCGTGGAACTTTTAATGTTTTGGCGGTGAAGGCCCCGGGTTTTGGTGATCGAAGGAAGGCGATGCTGCAGGATATTGCCATTCTCACCGGGGGCGCGGTGATATCTGAAGAGGTTGGACGGAAGTTGGAGACGGTAACCGTGGAGGATTTGGGTCGGGCGGACAAAGTTGTTTCTACCAAGGACGAGACAATTATTATCGGCGGGAAGGGCAAAGAGGGTGATATTCAGGGAAGGATGGATCAGATTCGAGAACAGATTAAGGTTACGGAATCTGACTATGATCGCGAGAAGCTGGAGGAGAGATTGGCCAAGCTGGCTGGCGGGGTAGCGGTTTTGGGAGTGGGTGCGGCGACGGAGGTGGAGATGAAAGAAAAGAAGCACCGTGTGGAAGATGCGGTGGCGGCTACACGGGCGGCAATTGAGGAAGGAATTGTTGCCGGTGGCGGCGTGGCCTTGTTAAGAGCCCGTGAAGTTCTAAAACCAAAAGTGGAAAAGGACGGAGAAGTGGCCTACAGGATTGTTTACAAGGCGATGGAGGAGCCGATTAGGCAACTGGCCAAAAATGCCGGTTATGATGACGGTTGGGTGTTGAATGAGGTTATTAAGCGCAAGGATGATGAGGGATTTAATGTAAAAACGGGAGAGTTTGTTTCTATGTTTAAAGAAGGAATTATTGATCCGGCTAAAGTTACCCGTTCGGCGCTTTTAAATGCGGCTTCGGTGGCAGTGATGATTTTAACCACGGAAGCTTTGATAACTGATATCCCTGAAGAAAAGAAAGAAACTCCTGCCATGCCGCCCGGCGCCGGTGGGATGGGAGGGATGTAGCTTCAGAAAGAATTCCTAGCTGTTGTTAATTTAGGTTGCATTGAGTTGGAGTTAGCCCAAGGGAGTGGAGCTTTTGCCGGTATTTTTTGATTGTTTTCCTTCTTTGGTCATCGGGATGGAACATGAGCAGGGTCTCGGTAATAGTTTCGGTGGTGCGTTTAGACGACATGTAGTTGAGCTGTAGTTTTTTAGCTAAATGCTCAAAGAAGTTGAGAACTGATGATTGGCGGCCGGTAGCCGGCGACTGAGTTTTCCGCCTCTTGATTTTTAATTTTTCACTTTTCATTTTTAATTTATTACCCCACCAGTTTGGCAGCCATTCCTTCATCCAGCTGTTGGAGGTTAAAAATTTTTCATAAGTTTGGTCTCGGTTTAAAATGGGTTTCATTTGGGCAATTTCCCTGGCGGTGAACAGGTCGTGGTGAGGCAGTTTTAGATTTTGGGAATCCAGGTACATATTGGGGCAAACTTTGTTTTTAGCCTTTTCCCCGGCATGATTTCCCGGATGTCGTCTTATTCCCATGAGTTCGGTGGATATTTTTTCTAAAAGGCGGCTTAACCAGAGGCGGCCGGAGGCGGTGATAAAAAGAAGATCAATATCATGATCCTCCTCGGCATTGCCGGCGGCTACCCCGCCGGTGACGGCAATCATTTTAATCCAGGGGATCAGACCTAACTTTTGGGCAACTTTTTGGGCTATGGCCTTTTTCTGCTTGGTCCATTTCTGTTTTTCTCTTCTTAGACTTACAATTTCCTCTCTTCCTTTGAGAAAGAAAAGACCATCTAGGAAATCTATCTGGGGAACATTATTAATTAGCTCCGGAGAGATTAATTTCGGCGAGTCAAGAGGATAGCCCTCTAAATATTCGTAAAGCTCCTGCGGGTTCAGGGGAAAATCGAAGATATCAGAGTAGGCAAGCGTTTTAATAATGGCCTCTGATAGTTTTTTATCCACATGGCCATTATATCGCAGGCTAAAAGGAAGTTCGATGTAAGGTTATTTAACATATGACCAGACATATCCGATTTTACTTGTAGCACAGCATGCCCAAGGACGGCCCTTAATTCAAGATGCTCTGTGATAAACTATCAGTATGAGAGCGATAGATTACGACATCCTAATTATAAAACAAGGGTTTCAGGTCTGTGTCCAAGCAAATGCGGCCCAAATTTTGAGGTTTTACAGTATAAACAAGACAGTCGAGGAAATCAAGAAAGAAGTTCCAGTCTATGTGTCTAGGGAAGGAAAACGACTGGGTTCCTCCATCGGCCATATAGCAACTTACTTTATAAATCAAGGTTTTGAAGTCACGATACATACAGTTGACCTGGAAATTTTCGATAGAAGTTGGGCAGACTGTTCCAACTAAGTGCTGATAAAAAATCTCGAAGAAAGAAAAGAATTCATAAAACACCCCAGATATGATGAGAATGCTTTTGACTTAATCTTCGACGGGTATATTTCTTTTCTAAGAGCTGATGGAACTGTTAAATTTCCGATAATTGATGAGCAGTATCTATTAAAGCTTTTAGAAAACGGTCCGATATATGCCATCGTAGGTTTTAACTTCCTTAACCAAATCCCAAAATTTAAGTTTTCTAAAAATGGCACTGACTCGACAGCAGACCCAATAGAAGGTTCACCGGGAACTCATGTAGTAATCATTTCTGGATATAAAGGCGGGAAATTCAAGATTACTGACTCGGACCCTAAGTACGGCGGTCAACGATGGATTACTCCTGGTCATCTAATAGGCGCTATTTACCTTGCCGAAACGGACTTTGATCCCTTGTTGATTACACTACAAAGGTAGATCATTAGATAAGCAACGCGCAGTGATAGCTGGGGTTTGGATTGTATTGCCCTGTTCTGGTAAGCTGGTGGGTGTGCGGTCTTAATTAAAGGCTGTATGACAGCTAGTGGTAGTTAATACAATCTTTTTTCCCTCTTATTACTGGTGCGATTAGGGAAGTTTGGAGTGATTTGTGGAATAGCTTTGAAAAACTAGGCCCAGGGAGAATATTCAGCTGGTTGCTTTTCGGGTAGCTAAGTAAGTTTAATTGCTCTCTGGCCGAAATCCTCCAATATTGCCTCTCTTTCAGCCCATACACTGGGTAACCTGTAAGTTTGTGTAATTCCCCTCTTAACTTTTTCGTCAGTGATCAATATGTCAAGTATCACATGGCCCGCCCTTATTAAATTTCCTTCTGACCATACCATCATCTGCTGGTTAGGCCCTTCAGTAGGCAGGTGTCTGTAACATTCAACTACTGCTCCCGCCTTAACAGCGTGTAACACAGGGAGCTCTCGTTTGGTGCCGAAGCTACTATCATAGCATCTCATGGCTATATGTAATTCTCCGAGTGTAAAAGTTACCCCATTCCACTCATTTCCGGGATCAAAATCCGCCGCCCGAAAGAACATGAGGTTGGGGAAAGCACCCTTAGCTGTTATCCTTTCAATGGAAGCCATAAGTAGGTCGAATTCTGCTCGTTGAGGAAGGCTTACTCTATCTGTACTCTCCCAAAAAGTTTCTGCCCACTGGTCCACTTGACCCGGGGCATTTACTAGACGGTTGAAGAGTTCTCTGTAGAGACCTGTTACATGCTGGTCAGTGAACAGCCAAGCGGGGGGGTCCCTAAGGACTTCTCGGGTACTGGCGTACAATATACTCCGCATAATGTTTGGTAATCTAGAATCTCTCTTGAAGCCAGCCTGGTCGGGTAACATTCCCGGGCGTAGTAGGGGGATTTGCTCGTACAACTTCTGTGTTTCTCCCTGCTCGGGACCATGAGACCCTCTATAAAACTCACCCATACCTAAGATTATACATCATGGCAAGGTCTAACTAGTGGTAAAACAAGTTGCGCCCGGCTATAGTTAGGATATAAGTTCGAACTGCGAGATAGTGTATAAACCTAATCGTGAAAATTAACGTGTCGAAGATAAGGACCGTCCTTAGGGTCGTTAATGTATAGATAAAAAGGGTGAACTGTGGTAATACGTAAATATATGCCATCACCAAATAGATTGAAAAAAATATGTTAAGAACGCCTATTATCACATCTATAACTGAGGCATAAATAGAATAAGTATATTCCACGAAGAAAAAGATTATCAAAAACTCTTCGACTATCTTAGATTAACATTGGTTCCAATAGATTATTTAGAAAAAGAGAGAGCTACTCTTCAGTAGTAAGTAATCGCAATTATCAGATAAAACAATTGAATAATGCAATTCAAAAAGGCATGAAGTATCGAGTATATGAAAATATAGATCTACTCGCATATTGCTTGATACCCAATCACTTCCATATTGTTTTATATCAACGATCAAAAAAGTGGAAATATTGATGAGAGGAGTTGCCTCTGGTTATACGGAATACTTTAATAGGCGGAGTTATTGAGGAAGAGGTTGCCAGGAGCGGGGAGTTATTATGATTCAAAGCAAAAATGGTTGGAAGGGTGCAGAAGTGGGTAAGCGTAAGTGGAGAGCCAGCAGTGAATATTTTAGATTCTGCGACTTCGTGTAATAATTTACGTCTTGCTTTGTGAGCGTTCTAGAAATTTTAAAACCCGGGCAAGCCACTCATCAGCCGATAGTTTGGAAAGGGGTAGGTAGTCCACAGCGCCCAGTTTGTAGGCCTCTTCAGCGATGCTTTCCTGACATAAGTTGGTGGAGACAATCCACGGAATATGTTTAATTTCATCAATCCCTTTTACGCGCTTTAACATTTCTAAACCATCAATTTCTGGCTGCAAGATGCCGGAAATGACCAGGTCCAAATTATCTTTTTCTCGCTTCATTATTGAAATTTGCTCGCTGGGGTCAAGGAGCGAGATAACACGAATGCCTGACTCGGTCATCATCTCGGTCTGCAGATCGTTTAAAAGTTTGTCATCCTCAATTAACATCACAGTGTATTGTTTAAAAGGTATTGTCCTCAAGAGCTTAATAGAGATTAAGCCTTAATCTCTAAATCTAGAGATTTTTCCAATCTTGGATTAAAAAGAGCTGATTGTCTGTATGTCCCCGACTTTCTCTACTCTTTGTTGGCGACCTGAAGCCGCAATGATTTCGCATCAGCCCGATTTACATTTCTTTGGTGCCGAAAAGTTTCCAGGATCCGTTTTCGTGGTGCAAGACCACCAGAAAGTTTTGCGTCTGGCCGCTGGTTAGGACTATTTTAACCGAAAAGTCAGCCCAATCGCTACCAATTAAATTGATGTCGGAAGTTATTTCTGCATTTTTAATTTCTATTCCCTCGTTGCCGATTGTTTCCTGAAAAGTTTCTTGATCGTAGGTTTGCCGTAGGTCCAAGCTTAAAAGAGAAAAAAGCTCTTCCGGTTGGGTGCTTATTGTTTTGGCAATTTCTCCGGCCGCGTCTTGGGGCGAGTTCCAGGTGGCAGCAGAAAAAAGACCCTGGATCCTTTCGGTGTCGGAGAAAAGAGAGTTGCTTGGACAGGATCGGGAGAGGATAACAGAAATGGCAAAAACTGTTAGGGCCAGAATTTTGATCAGCGGAAGTCCTTTTTTGTTCTTCATCAGACTTTAGATTAGAAAAATGGATTGTCTCTTCCTCGTGCGGTAAAAAACTCCGACCGCAGGAATTTCCCCCGCAGGTTTTATCGGAGGTATTCTAAAGACATCTCGGTCAGCAAAAAACAGACATAGATAAAGATGAGAAAGACCCCTTCCCAGTGGACCAGCTTTTTGTCGGTCCGTACAAAAATCTCAAAGCTGATCAGTGTGGTTATTAGGTAAAGTACTGAGGACAGATAAATGGTCAGCGAGGGTATTTTTATGGGGGTGATGACCGAGGTAATTCCTAAAACTAGGGTGGCGTTGGTGACCACACTGCCCACTAGGTCGCCCAGGGCCAGTCCGGAATTTCCTTTTCGCGATGCTTTCAACTCAAAGGCTATTTCCGGCAGGGATGTCCCTAGGGCAACGAAAAGTATCCCGACCAAACCCAGGGGAACTCCCAACATTAAGGCCATTTCGCGGGATATGCGGACTAAGACATCGGAAGCGCCTAGTAAAAAGGCCACTCCACTGGCAAACCCCAGGAGGCTTTTTAGAGCTTCTGTTTTGGTCACATGGTTATGGCGCTCTTTAAAGGCCGATCTTTGCCGAAGCAGAGTGAAAAGATAGAAGAGATAAAAGAGGATAAGTACGGTTCCGTCCCACCGGGAAAGAACTTTGTCTGACAAAAGAAGAAGGGGGGCAATGGCAAAGGCCATCATAATAAGGGCGTCGTGCCTAACGATTACACTTCGCGCCGGAATACCCTTGCTGGCTAAAATTATGATGCCTGCCACCAGGGTAAGGTTTAAGATATTGGATCCGAGGGCATTACCCAGGGCAATGGCCGGCGTTTTTTCCAGGGCGCTGGAGATGGCTACAAAGACCTCGGGCAGTGAGGTGGCCAGGGCCATTAGTATGAAGGCTACGGAAAACTCGCGCAGAGCAAAAAAATGAGATAGTTTTTCTAATGAGTGTACCACCTTGGAGGAGGCATAGATTAATACCAAAGAAGCGATGGCAAGTAAAAGTGAGTATAAAAAGAGTAACATTGTTTTTAAGTATAGCATAAAAAATTATGCTCGAAGATACAAAGACTTGACGCAGGGGGATGAACCTCGGGATGGTACAATCAAGGTAGTCTGAGAAGGCGAGGGGCCTAAAATTATGAAGTGGAAATTACTGAATAACACAGAGACTGCCAACCTTGCACCCCGGGATTTGGTTGATTTACTGCTTGAAAACCGCGGGATTGCGGCGGCAGACCGGGAAAGATTTCTTAATCCGCAACTGGATTTGGAGGATATTTGCAGCCTCTTGCCCGATGAGGAATTGGTTAAAGCGCGTGAACTAATTTATAGGGCTATTGAACACAACCGGCCGGTTATTATTCATGGTGATTACGATGTTGACGGTCTCTGCGCTTCGGCTGTGCTTTGGGAGGCCATTTACCGCGGATTGGGCTATCCGCTGGCGCGTCCTTTTATCCCCCACCGAATTAACCACGGTTATGGTTTGTCGGTGCCGTCTTTGGAAGAAGTTGGTAAAATAAGCCGGCAGCTCTCGTCCCAGCCGCCTTTATTAATTACGGTTGATTGTGGAATTTCGGCGGTTTCGGAAGTGAAGCAGGCTAAAAGAGAGGGCTATGAGGTAATTTTAACCGACCACCATGTGCCTGGCAATATCAGGCCTGCGGCCGATGTTATTCTTCACACCAGCAAGCTGTCGGGGACAGGTGTAGCCTGGGTTTTGGCTCATTTTTTGCTGGAGGATAAACTAGAACAGGAGGCTTATCTAGATCTGGTAGCCTTGGCTACGATTGCCGATTTGGTTCCTTTAATTGGGCCCAATCGCCCTCTGGTTAAAAGCGGCTTGGCGGCTCTGTCCAGTACTCCCCGAGTGGGTTTGCAGGAGCTTTTTCAAAAAGCCGGTATTAAAGATAAAGTCTTGACTTCCTATCATGTAGGGTGGATTATTGGTCCGCGGCTTAATGCGGCCGGACGTATTGATCATGCCCTGGAAGGCTTGCGGCTTTTGGCAACACGGGACAGGGTTCAGGCGGGTAAGCTGGCCGATTTTTTGGAGCGGCGGAACCGCCAGAGACAGCTTCTCACCGATAAGGCTTTTAGACAGGCACTGGAGATGACCGACCGAATTAACCAGCCGCTCCCAGTTTTGGCGCATCCGCAGTGGCACGAAGGTGTTATTGGCTTGGTGGCGGCAAAGATTATGCAGAGATTCGGCCGGCCGGCAATTGCCATCGCCAGAGGGGCAGAGATTTCCAAGGGCTCGGCGCGGTCGCCTGATAATTTTAATTTAATAGAGCTTTTTCAGCACTTAAAAAAAACAGTTAAAAGTTTTGGGGGGCATCCTCGGGCGGCTGGATTTTCCCTTGCCTCGGATAAAATTAGTCTTTTTGCCCAAGAAATCCAGGAAGTGGTGAAGGATAAATTTAACTTAAAGAGCGCTGAACCCGAGCTTAAAATTGATCTTGGTCTAAATGCGGCCTTTTTGACGCTGGACTTGGTGAGATTACTTGAGAAATTATCTCCGTTTGGAATAGGTAATCCAAGACCTGTTTTTTCTACGCCAAAACTTAGGGCTTTTGGCGTAAAGAAGGTAGGTGATCGAGGGCAGCATTTAAAGTTGCAGCTTCAAAACGGCTTAACCGGCCAGCTGTTTTCGGCGATTGGTTTTAATTTGGGAGACTTGGCCTATCAGTTAAATGAGGGGGCGGTGGTGGACGTGGCCTATCAGGTGGAGGAGGATAACTATTATCAGAAGCCGAGATTGCAGCTAAAGATAAAAGATATTAAAGTATCTACCGCGTAAGTTGCCGAAACGCTTCAGTTATTCAGACCTGGGTGCTTTGCCCTGCCGAGAGTAGTCTTGCTCCCGGTGGTTTTTCTAAGATGGAAAATTTGATACAAAAAATTCGAGCTTACAATCCGCTTGCGGATGTTAAACTTATCCGGCGCGCCTACAACTTAGCCTGTGAGGCGCATAAGGGCCAAAAGCGGATTAGTGGAGAACGCCAGATTGAACACCTTCTTGGTACGGCTCATCTTTTGGCGGATATAAAGCTGGATGACTGTGCCATTGCCGCCGGTCTCCTGCACGATATTTTGAAAGACACATATTTTAACAGAAGGATTTTGCAGAAGCAGATTAGGCCGGAGGTTTCTCGGTTGGTTATTTTGGTGTCTCGGCTTAAATCTATTTCCACCCGGGTGATGGCCGGTGTTTATCGGGAAAATTTAAGGCGGCTTATCTTAACAGTTGCTCAGGATATAAGACCGGTGCTTGTCCGATTGGCGGAAAAAATTCACGATTTGCAGACTCTGGAAGCTTTTGAGCCATCGCGCCGGATGGAAATTCTTAGTAAGATCTTTGATGTTTATGCCCCGCTGGCGGGACAAATTGGGGCTTACCACTATAAGCGGCTTTTAGAAGACGGTGCTTTTCGTTATATGCATCCCAAATCCTACCAGAATGTTAAATCGGCGGTGGGCGAATTGTTGTTGAGTGTCGGCGATTGGTTGGATAAATTCCCGTCGGTGGTTTACAAAGAGCTGGATAAAAATTCGATCTCGGCGGAAGTTTATGGCCGAACCAAACATCTGTATTCTGTTTATCAAAAATACCTGCAGAAAAGAAAAGCTGGAGAAAGTGAAACTGAGTTTGTGAAGCGTTGTTGGGATATTATTGCCTTTCGGGTAATAGTAAACAAAGAAAGTGATTGTTATAAAGCCTTGTCTTGTCTGGAAGCGGTTTGGCCTCGGGGTCCTAAGTTTAAAGATTATATTGCCCATCCTAAGCCCAATGGGTACCGCTCGATTAATACCACGATTATTGGTCCTAACCAAGTGCCCGTAGAGATCCAGATCCGCACTCGCAAAATGCACGAGTATAACGAGTATGGTCCGGCGGCCCATAGTTTTTATAAAGAATTGGGAAGGGAAAAGGGTGGACGGATAGCGGCTCCGCCGGAGCGAATACGCTGGTTAAGGAGTTTACTTAAGTGGCACTCTAATTTGCTCCAGAAAGGATCGCCGAATTTCGAAATTAACTCTCCCTGGGATCGCGTTTTTGTCTTGACTCCTAAGGGCGATGTGTTTGATCTGCCTCTTGGGGCGACGCCGGTGGATTTTGCCTACCGGGTGCACAGCAGGCTGGGTAACAGCTGTCGCGGGGCTCTGGTGGAAGGTAAGATTGTGCCCCTGAGTTATCAACTAAAGAGCGGTCAGGTTTGTAAAATTCTTGCAGATAAAAAGAAAAGCACTCCCTCTTTAGACTGGTTGAAATTTGTGAAGACCAGATACGCTCGGCAGAAAATTCGTCGGGCGCTGGGCCTGACGGTTCGCAGAGGGGCCTAGAGAGAGTCAAGAATCTGTTGCGTTTTGGCGGCTGCTTCGTTTAGATAGTCTTGTATTTTCGCTCCCCTGTTTACTTTATTAATCATTTCTTGAAGAATTTTTACTATTCGGTCATTGAGGAGCTCATCGTGAGTAGCGTCCGCCATGTTCCATGAGGTATAGGTGGGCGCTTGGATAATATAGGCCGATAGATATTGATTGTTGGCTAATTCTTCGGCCATGTCTCTTCGCGGGTAGGGTTCGCCAAAAGGCCGGCCGGGAGTATTCTGGGCCAGCCTAAACATTTCAGCTAGGTTTTCCTTTTGGCTGAGAAATGATAAAAATTCCCAGGCTTCTTTTTGGTACGGACTGTGTTTGGGGACCGTCTCTACCCAAAAGGTTCCCCAGTTAACGGTCGGTGTTTCCGGATCATCAATGGCCAGCTGAGGAACGGGAGCGATCCCCAGAGGCAGGTTGGGGTTTTTGCCAAAAATATCCAAGACTCGAAATGATGGGGCAAAGAAGAAGGCCAATTTGCCTTCGGCAAAGGCATCAAGGGCGCAATCCCAGGAATCGTTCCATGATTTTCTGGATGTAGAAAAGATCTTGTAGAAATTAAGTACTTCCACACCGAGGTTTTCGCCTAGGGCCGAGAGGGACTTGTGGAAGGAGACCCGATGGTTTTTGTCTTCAAAATCTATTTGTCTTTGGGCCAGGAGCAGTCCTAAAATGTCGGAAAAATGCTCAATCCCCCGAGCGTATCCCAGAGTTGTTCCGGCCTGGGTAATATTCTCTGCGGCGTCTTTCTTGGTTAGCTTGGCTGAAACTTCTTTAAACTCATCCCAGGTTCTGGGAAGTTGAGTTATGCCGGCTTCAGAAAGCAGGGTTTTGTTGTACATCATGGCCAGACCGTCAATTTCTAGAGGGATGGCGTAGTACTTGCCATCGGCATAAAGTGTGTCTTTGGTCACCGGGTAAAAGGTTTGCTCGTAAACCTCGGGAGACATAATTTCGTTGGGGACAGCCGAAAGATATTTTCTTAGATAAGGCACCCAGGTATTGTGGACGCGGATAATATCCGGAGTCAGCTCCGTAGCCAGGCGCGCCCTTACGGTTTCAAAGTAATTAACTGGTTCTCGTTGCTGGAAATCAATGTGAACGCCTGGATGGAGTGATTGGTATTTATCAATTAGGGGCTGGATGTTGGCGGCATTTTCCCACAGGCTCCAGTAGGTAAGGGTGATTTCTTTTGGTGTGGTGTCGTTTTCGCACTGCCCCCCCAGCAGGGGAAGCCAAGAGGGAAGGCAGATAATTTTGTTCATTACCAGAATGAAGAAAACAGCCAGGATCAAAAGAACCAAGGCGGCAATAACTAGGGGGCGTTTCATGCAAACAGTGTAGCACAGTTTTTGAAAAAGAATCAAGTTCTGGTAATATTGGGGTGTTCCCTCTTTTTTATGCCAATTCAGCAGTTGATAAGTTTAATGACCCAAATCGCCTTGCCTTTATTTTTTGCTTTTTTTTCAGGTTGGTTGTTTACGAAGGGGGTTATTAAGCTGGCGCCGCATTTTCAGCTGATGGATGATCCTCGCCGCAAGCACCCGGCGATTCTTCATCGCCGTCCGGTGGCGCGCGGCGGCGGTCTTCCTCTTTTTTTGTCTTTTTTCTTGACCACCTTTTTGTTTCTGCCCAGAAGTGCCTATTTGCTGGCCATCTGGGCAGGTAGTTTTATTAATGTTTTGGTGGGGACTATAGATGACAGGGTGGATTTGTCGCCAAAAATAAGGCTTTTTGTTACTCTGCCTCTGGCAACCCTGCCGGTGATTCTGGCCGGAATTAATATGACGGTTTCCAATCCTTTGGGTAACGGCATAATTTCTTTTCGGTGGATTCCTCTTAACTTATCTTTTTTGCCGGCCACGGTTTACCTGCCTGAGGCCTTGCTTTTAATGTTTTGGATTATCTGGATGTGTAATGTTGTTAATTGGACGAAGGGGGCGAGTCAACTGCCGGGCATTGCCGTGGTGGCTTTTCTTGCCTTGGGAGGGGTGAGTTTAAAGTATCAGGCGGGAAACCCCCATCAGATAGAAACGGCTCAGCTCAGCCTAATTTTGGCCGCTGGTTCACTGGCTTTTCTTCCTTTTAATTTTCCTCCCGAAAGAATCTTTCCCGGATTTGGGGGGTCTACCTTTATCGGCTTTAATTTGGCCGTTCTATCTGTTCTCTCCGGCGGCAAGCTGGCCGCCGCTCTGCTGGTTTTGGGCATCCCGGTTGTTGACATGTTTCTGTCTTTTGCGCGCCGAATAAGAGAAGGCAAGAATCCTTTGTATGGCGACCGGGGACATCTGTACCATCTTTTTTTGGATTTGGGTCTCACCAAAAAACAGGTAATTGTTGTTTATTGGTTGATAACCTTGGGGCTGGGTTTTTTTGCTCTCGGCTTGGAGCGGGAAAAGAAACTTTTTGCCATTGTTTTTGTTTTTCTATTGACGAGTATGATTTTCTTAACCGCCCGGTGGCTGGTGGGGAGACTGCCTAGGAAGACAACTCAAACTTAAGTTTAATAAGGAAGGATTGAGATGAGGTGTTTAGTGCTTGGTAGGTGTCTTGGCCTCTGATAACCGCCGTGAGGTAAGCTTTTTCTTGGGGAGCCAAGACGACCGTCTTGGTTGACCACGAACTGACTTTTGCTCCGGTGGAGGAGATCGGTTCGGGGTAAATTCGCTCTTTGGCCGGGTGCCGGTTTCTAAGGGGTGCGGTGATGAGATTTCCGTTAACTTGTGTTAGTAGATCCACCATTTCTTCGCCGATGAGAACAGAGGCGGCGCCTTTAAATATTTCCTTGTTGTCTACTTCCAGTAAGGTATCCCCTTCTTTTTTATCATCAAGCAGGCTGGAAAAATAGGGACTGCCCTCTGGGTGAAGGACGAAAGCGGCCAGAGTAAAAGGTCCCGCCTTTGGAGGGTCAATAAGCCTTACGCGCAGGCGAACGGTTTTGCTGCCCAGGTTGGTGATGCGGTAGAGACGATTGTAAATTGCCACTTGGCCGGGGAAACTGGTTAAATACAGGTTGTCGCTTATTTTACCTTCTTCTCCGTATTGGAGATTAAATGACGCGTATCGATCAAAATCCGTTTGGTTGGGGGATACTTCAATCTGGGCGGCTTCCAACTGCAGGCCGGCCACGGCACCCAGATCTTGTTTGGGTGGTGAAATGACCAGAAGTTCACCACCAAAGGCGGGAATGATCACCAGCGCAAGGAGGATAATTACCAGGCCAATATTTATGATATGAGAAAAGAAAAATCGGTTCATAGGATTTAAGCCCATTCTACCTCCCTCTCTAAATCGGCGATAAAGGACCAGGTGAGAATGGCGCCGACAAAGAGACTAAGGGCAAACATCCACCAATAGTGATAGCCGAAAAAAGCCTGGACCCCGGTGAGGATGATAAGCACCCAAAGATAGGACAGCCAAATGATTCCCTGATTGGAAATGTTGGGCGTGGTGTCTATTAGGTTGGTTAAATCTAAATCCAAGAGCTGGAGAGTTAATTGGGGGGTAATGTGAGTATCGTGCAGAAAGTGAGCTTTGATTAAAATCCATAAAAATCCTAAGGAAACAGCGGCAAGAACAAAAAAATTAGACCAGGAAGAGACGGTAACGAAGTTAGACATAGAGCTAAAGGTGATCGTGGGAAATAATGATTGGGTGGAGATAGTCCAGGGTATGCTCAAGATGGTAACTGTTAAAACAATTCCTGCAAATTTGGCAGTAACAACAAGCAGGGCCGGGATTATGGACTCCTTGATGAGCTTAAGAAGAATTTTAGAGAGCATCTGCAAGGAACAAAAAGCGCCTAAAGTCTGCGTTTTCTGTCGTCTGGGTTATAAGCTGTTACTGTCAGTATAACGGTGCTCCTTTGCTCCTGTCAATAGCAATATGTGCGGCGGGGGAGTTGCTGGCGGCTATGGGAAGGTGTTTTTGGTGTTGATGATGTTTTTCTTTTCCGCCCACCCTCTTCTGGCGGTGGCCACGCCGTACTTGATCAGGTTAAGGCTGTTAATTTCGTGGGCGTCGGTGTTGATGGCCAGTTTAACCCCTGCCTTTATTGCCTGTTTAATGAGCATATCGGGCAGATCCAAACGGTTGTAAAAAGAATTGATCTCCAAAAACTTATCCCCTTTAATGCAGGCGGTGAAAACCTTGTCCCAGTTTAATTCATAACCCTTGCGTTGATTAAGCAGCCGGCCGGTGGGATGGGCCAGACCGTGGATATAAGGATTGTTTAGGGCGGCTAAAACTCTCTCGGTCATTTGTTCCTTGGGTTGATTTAGGCTGGAGTGGACACCGGCAATAGCTATATCTAAAAGTTTAAGGTTGTTGTCGTCTAGGGCTAGTGTTTTATTGGCCAGAACATCCACCTCAATCATATTTAAAAGCTTAATTTGGGGGAATTTCTTTTGTACTCGGTTTATCTCTTTTTGTTTGGCGAGAATAAGATGCCGGATTTGGTCTTGATTATGTCTGGATACGGAGGGGGAATGGTTGCCGATGGCAATGTAGTGGTAGCCCAATTCAATCCCTTTTTGAGCTATTTCCTCTATGGAAGATTGGCCGGCGTCGTGTGATTCTTCCAGGTCAAAATTGCAGTGGACATGAAGATCTCCTTTAATGTCAGATGTTTTAACCAGTTGCGGCAGTTTTTTTTCCTGTGCGGCTTCAATTTCACCGGTGTCTTCGCGCAGTTCCGGCGGTATCCAGTCCAATCCCAGATAAGAATAGAATTCTTCCTCGGTGGCAAATTTTATCAGGCGGCCCCTCTTGCCGCCTTTTCTGATGCCGTATTCCGAAAGAGAAAGGTTCTTCGTTCGGGCTAATTCTCTAAGATGGATATTATGTCTTTTAGAGCCTGTGTAGTGTTGGAGTAAGGCGCCGTAACCCGCGGCGTCTTGAACTCGCAGATCCACACGGGTGCCGTTTGACAGCCGGAGGGATGCTTCTACTTTTCCCTGGTTGATAATTTCCTGAGTATCGGGAAATTTTAAAAATTTATCAATTATCTGAGCCGGGTTGCTTGATGCCACTGCCAGGTCAATATCGCCGATGGTGGAAGCCATCCGCCGCAGCGAGCCCAGCGGGTCCACTCTTATAATTGAAGGAAGCGGGGCAAGGAAGGAGATGATTTTTTGAGCCGTATAGTCGGCGACGGGTAGAAGCATGCGGGCGGGTGTTTTTGTAAGGAAGCTTTTTAGAGAGTGGAGTATTTTTTCTTGTGAAGTTTTACCAAAGCCTTCCAGCCGGGCGACCCGATTTTGCTGGCAGGCTTTTTTTAGATCGTTAACAGATTTGACATTGAGAGCTTTTGCCAGTTTGTAGGCACTTTTGGGGCCTAATCCGGGTATTTGAAGAAGCGGAAACATGCCCGGGGGCAGTCCCTTTTTGACTTGTGTAAAGTGTTTTACCTTGCCGGTTCGAAAGAGTTCATCCAGGTGCTGGCTTATATTGCCGCCAATTCCTGGCAATTCCTGCAATTTGCCCTGTTCCCATAAGTCTTTAATTAAAGTGCCGGCCTGTTCTATTACCTCGGCGGCGGCATGATAAGCACGGGCTTGAAAGTAGGAATTGCCTTTAACTTCGTAGGCCGCAGCCACCTCGCGCAGAATTTGGGCCACTTCCTTGTTGGAAAAGCTTCCAGCCATTACTCCCATTCTAGCATAGTCTTGGCAAAGATTGCTTCCATTTAGTTAAATCTGGCGGAAATTTTAGCTGTTTGACCGACTCGAAAATTTACGGGCGGTTTTTAAAACCAGACCTTCCGCCTTCTTAAGCGGCATCTTTAAAGTAAATCCGGCGGCGGGAGGGTGGCCTCCGCCGCCTAAAGCCTTGGCAATTTGAGAGACATCAAAGCCGTCTTGGCGGCGTGAGCGCAGATTTCCCCTGATTACCTTTGGTTCCTCCTCTAACAGCAAAACTCCAAAGTCGGTTCCTTTGAGGACTTTTAGATAAGGGGTAATGCCGTAGCAATCTACTTTTGGATCATCAATATCGCCTAGTTCGGAATAGGGAAGGGTGATCCAGAAAAACTTATTCTCCTTATCTATCTTTATGCGCGATAGGCCTTTGGCTAGGCATTTGATGACGGACGGGCTGGTGTTTCTTTTCATAAAGAAGACAAGCTCGTCATGCGGCGCACCTGCCGCTATAAGCTTGATAGCGTCTTCATGAAGCAGTTTATAGTCTTTTCCGTATTCAAACAGGCCGCTGTCTAGAAGCAGTCCCCAGTAAAGAAGTGTGGCAATTTCTTGATTAATGGGGAAATCAACTGCTTCAAAATACCGCAATAGAAGCTGTGTTGAAGAGGAAGCCTTTTGGGAGTCAACAATACTAAGCGGGCAGAAAAGTTTGCCCGGGGGGTGGTGGTCAAAACAAAAACACCTGACATTTTTAGGAATTGAGATCTCGTCGGCGTTGGTTATGCGCTTCGGCGTATTGTAGTCTATGAAGGCAATTAAATCAAAATCCCTTAGGTCCAATTCCGCCGGATCAATGTTTTCGATCCAGTCAAAATAGGGGAGAAATTTCCATTCGGGATCAACTGGGTCGGCGGAAACCACTCTCACTTTTTTCCCTAGGCGTCTTAGATAAGCCGCCATGGCCAGCCCGCTTCCGACCATATCACCATCGGGATGGAGGTGTAATGGGAGAAGGACATTTTTTGATTCGGCTATCAGCTGTTGAACTTGCTTAAACTTTTTTTGCATTGAAAAATTTTTAATTTGTGTTCTTTTCTCTGTGGATGAACACTTCTTTTACCAATTCTATGCAGAATACCTTGAAGAGGGCTATGCCGATAAGAATGATCCAGTAATGTGCCGGCAGAGGAACGGTTTTCAAGATTGACCGCAGTGGAGGATAATAAAACGGCAAGAGCTGCAGAAGCCATCCTCCGCCGATAGCTCCCACCAGCCACCTATTGGAAAAGGGGTTAGTCTTCCAAAGGGGTCTGCGCAGGCTCTTGCACGAAAAAACATAAAATAGTGAGTCAATACCTAGAGCGCCGAACATGATGGATCTAAGAAGCCTAGGTGCAATTTGTGATCGCCAGAGGAAAACAAAAAGGCCAAATAAGATTAGGTCGGTAAATAAGCTGATAACGAAAATAATTGTCTTCATTTCCAGGTTCAATATGTCTTCTCCTTTTTTGCGCGGAGGGAAATTCATAATATCTTTTTCCTGAGGTTCCACGGTTAGGGCGAGATTGGGCAGGCCGTCGGTGATTAGGTTTATCCAGAGAATTTGACCGGCTAATATGGGTGTGGGCAACTCTATTCCCGAAAAGAGATGCATTAAAAGGGTTCCGGTAATCAGCACCATTTCGGAAAAGGCGTCGGCTAAAAGGTAGGTAATTATCTTTCTGAGGTTGTCAAAAATTACCCGGCCTTCTTTTATTGCGGCCACAATTGTGGAGAACTTGTCGTCAAGCAGGACTAAATCTGATGCTTCCTTGGCAACTTCGGTTCCCGAACCAAGGGCCACGCCGATGTCTGCCTTTTTTAATGCCGGGGCGTCGTTTACTCCGTCTCCGGTCATGGCCACCACTTCGCCTTCTTTTTGCCAGGCATCAATAATCCTTAGTTTGTGAGTTGGGGTTACCCTGGCGTATAACTTAATGTCTCTTACCCGGCTCGCCAGTTCTTCATCGGAAAGTTTTTCCAATTCTTTGCCTTCAATCATATTGTTTGGTTCTAAAACTATGCCCGCTTCTCGGGCAACTTCTTTGGCGGTCAGCAGGTGGTCTCCGGTGACTATCACCGGAGTAATGCCCGCTTTTCGGCAAAGGTCAATGGTTTGCCTGGCATCTTCCCGCAGGGGATCCCTTAGAGAGACAAAGGCTATGTAAATGAGGTCGTTTGCATCTTTTTCTTCAATTTCGTTTTTATCAAGTGCCCATTCTTTGTAACCCATACCCAGTATTCTTAATCCTTTTGCGCTTAGTTTTTCAATGTTTTCAAGAAGAGATTGTTTTTGGTCTTGGGTTAGAGGAATAGGATTGCCGCTTTCATAAATTCGGGTTGCTCTTTTCAAAATTAATTCCGGGGCTCCCTTAACCAGCAAGAACTTTTTGTTCTGAGATTTATCCAGATTTAGGGTGGCCATAAATTTGCGATTTTCGTTAAACGGAAGTTCACCTAGCCTGGGGTTTTTTTCTTTTAGAAGAGCTAGATTATTTCCGGCCTGTGCGGAAGCCAGAAGCAGTGCCCTTTCTGTGGGACTGCCAATAATTTTCCAGTGCGCAGGTTTTTCTTCTCTGTTTTGCACTATCGCATTGTTGCACAAAACGCTGATTTTAAATACCCAGGCGCGTGCTTTATGTTCATCCTGCGGCGAAATATCAACATCTCTTGGCTGATTCGGCAGGTTGATAGAGACCATCTGCATTTCTCCTTTGGTTAGTGTTCCCGTCTTGTCGGAACAAATTACCGAGGTACTGCCAAGGGTCTCGGCGGCGATGAGTTTGCGGACGAGTCCTTGGCGGCGGAGAATTCTTTGCATTCCCAGGGCTAAAACTGCTGTTAAGGCCACAAGCAGACCTTCCGGAATAGCGGCTACGGCAATGGCTATGGAGGTGGTGAGCATCTCAAACCAGTCCTTTCCCTGCCAAACCCCGATTACAAAAATAAAGAGACACAAAGCGCTCACCAGCCTGGTTAAAAAACCGCTGAATCGTGAAAGTTGTTCCTGCAGCGGGGTTTTTTCATCTTTGGTTTCGGATACCAGCAGGGCAATTTTCCCCAGCTCGGTGTTTTTGCCCGTGGCAACCACTATGGCCTGCCCGCGGCCTTTGCTGACCACCGTTCCCGCAAAGACCATGTTTTCACGGTCGGCAACCGGCGTGTCCGTCGGAAGACAGCCCGTGTTTTTTTCAGAGGGTGCTGATTCTCCGGTTAGAGCGGCTTCGATTACTTCCAGATCATTTTCCTTAATCAGTCGGGCGTCGGCCACCACCCGATCTCCGGCTTCTAGAATTAAAAGATCTCCCGGAACCACCTCTTCGGCGGGGACGGCTGTTTCCCGGCTGTCCCGGATAAGTTTGGCTCTAAAATGCACCAGTTTCTTGAGTTTGGAGAGGATGTTTAGAGCTTTTTTCTCCTGTATAAACCCTAGGATGGTATTTAGAAAGAGAGCAAAAGCAATGACCAGCGTGTCGCCCCAGTGTTGCAGGACAATGGATATTAGGGCGGCAAAGAGGAGAATATAGACGAGAGGGGATTTAAACTGAGAAATGAAGATTTCCAGAGAGGTGGGGAGTTTTTCTTCCGGGAGCTGGTTGAGCCCGAATTTTTTCAGCCGAGCCTGCGCCTCCTCTTGGAAGAGGCCTTGTTTTGGGTTAACCTTTAGTTCTTTTTGAATTTCGGA
The DNA here is from genome assembly GCA_002084955.1 of candidate division CPR3 bacterium 4484_211. Taxonomy (GTDB): domain Bacteria; phylum Patescibacteriota; class 4484-211; order 4484-211; family 4484-211; genus 4484-211. The sequence goes on from MZGJ01000010.1 coordinate 26,512, forward strand.
GATGGAAAGGGCGTGGTCATGCATGTTAATCTACGAGTACGACTACCACCATGGGGTTTCTCTGCGTTTTACGGTAAAGGAAGTCAGCGATGCGCTTTTCAATTCTTGTACGGACTGAATTCCATGAGGAGGTTTTCTTGTCCTCAATTACTTCTTGGACTAATTTCTCTGCCTTCTTAATTAACTGCTCGGATATGGCCATGTACACAAATCCCCGAGAAACGATGTTCACAGATTTTTTAAATTTTCCATTCTTGTCTTTTTTCACAATAATTACAAAGATGCCCTCTTCGGATAGAATTTGCCGGTCGCGCAAGACTACTGCCCCCACATCTCCAACTTGTGATCCGTCAACAAAAATATTGCTTAAAGAGATTAGTTTTTTGACCTTTATCTGGTTGGGGGTGATGACAATTCCATCACCGGAGCTAAGTTCCAGTATCTTGTTTTTGTCAAAGTTCATTTTGGCTATTAAATTTGTGTAGGCGCGCATGTGGCGGGGATTGCCGCCGATGGGGACAAAATGGTTTGGGCGAACTAGAGCGGCAAGTAAAGATAAATCCCCTTGCGAACCATGTCCGGAGACATGAAGATTTTCTTGAATTTCCGAATAGACGACGCGAGCTCCCTTCTCGGTGAGTTTATCAATTACCCTGCCTACCTGGTCGTAAACTCCGGGGATGGGGTCGGCGGAAAAGACAACCACCGCTCCGGGCTTAAGACTTATTAAACGGTGTGAGCCTTCGGCTAGTCGTGAAAGGGCTGAATTCTCTTGGCCGTAGCTGCCGGCAATAATGATAAGCAATTGATTGTCGGCGTATTTGTGGACGGTTCTGGAGTTGACAATAGTTCCGGGGGGTATTTTAAGATACCCTAAGTTTTGGGCTACTTCGGCGTTGCGTTCTATGGATAGACCCAAAAAGGCGACCTTGCGCCCGTATTTAAGTGCGGCATTAATCGCCTGCTGGATGCGTGAGATGTTTGAAGAAACAGTGGAGATAAAGATTTGACCCGGAGCTCGATCTAGTTCGTGCTCAAAAGAGTGCTGGATAAACCGTTCGGATTTGGTATATCCCCGGGAAGTGGCTCCCAGGCAGTCGGATAGTAAACATCTCACCGGGGCCTGGCTGGTAAGTTTTACCAATTTGGCCACATCAAAGAACTTGCCATCAACCGGAGTCCAGTCAAATTTAAAGTCGGAAACATGCACCAAGTTTCCCAGGGGGGTGCGGATGAAAAACCCCAAGCTGTCTGGCACGGAGTGATTTACCCTGAAGGGGGTAAATTCAAATTGGCCTAGAGAAAAAGAGTTGTCTTCGGGATCAATCTGGTTTATCTGGGCACCTTTGAGCAGATTAAATTCTTCCAGTTTGACCTGAATTAAACCGCGGACCAGTTTGGAGGCAAAAATTGGAGGATTACCGAGATCCTTGAGCAGGTAAGGTAGGGCGCCGAAGTGATCCTCGTGTCCGTGGGTAATTACGATGCCCCTGATTTTATCCAATTTGTTTTTAAGGTAATTGATGTCGGGGATAACCACATCAACTCCCAGTTGTTCTGATTCTGGGAACCCAATTCCGCAGTCAACAATAACAATATCTTTTCCACATTCGTAGACGAACATGTTTTTGTTGACCATAGAAGAGCCGCCCAGGGGGATTATTTTAAGTTGTGGCTGCTTTGGGTTATTTATCATGAGTAGGTTAGAGCCAAATCAGAGACTTAAAGTTAAGAATTTAACTTGTAAGTGTTAAGTTTATCGAATGCGGCAATTTTCAACTTTTAACCTTAGCGTTTATTTTGGTAAATTCCAATCACCGAGTATCAAATCTAGAGTGTCCAACCTCAAAACAACAGCTTAAATCCTGGAGTCTGATAAAATTTTAGATGTAGTTTTAACATTTGAGCTTTGACTTTTAAGATGTCTATATCAGCTCCATCTGTTCTATTTGTGGTTCGGCTCCTTTTGGTTGTTCTTTGTTTTTCATTATTAACTCCCCTTTTTCCAGCGATAAAAACCTCCTTTCGCGACAGACCAATGGAGGCCAGGCTTTGTTCTAAAAGTCTGCCGGCCTGGCCAACAAATGGCCGCCCTTGTTGATCTTCGTAATATCCAGGGGCCTCTCCAATAAAAACCAAATCGGCAAAGGGATTACCTTCCCCGGGGACTGGATTGGCAGCTGCCTTATAGAGTGAACACCTTTGGCAGGCAGAGATCTCTTGGGCAATAGAGGCAAGTTGTTGCTCGCGAGTATTCATTTGCAATTTGCTTTTTTCAGATTTCCGGCTCGGGCACAAAATCCTTGTAATTTTCTTCGGTTATTCTGTAGGTTTTTGCTCCGCCGGAGACGCGCTGTCGGGCGCATTTCCTAACAATTGCTTCTACCACACGGGCAACTGATCTTACTCCGGCGTCGTAGCCTAGAGGGCGGACAATAATTGGCCAGACTGCCTCATCCACGACTACATCGTTTTTATCCATCCCGCTTACCAGTAGTTGCTGGGGCAGTAAATAATCTCGGGCGATGATAATTTTCTCTTCATCGTTATAGCCGGGCATTTGAATAACTTCCATACGGTTTAAGACGGCGTTGGCAATGTTGCGGGTGTTGTTGGCACTGCAGATGAACATGACCGAGGTAAGGTCAAAAGGGTAATTGATAAAGTAGTCGGTGAAGCGGATATTTTGCTGAGGGTCAAGCAATTCCAGCAGGACGCCCATAATATCAGATCTGACCGATTCTGCAACTCGGTCAATTTCATCTAGAAGAATCACCGGATTTTTAGTTTGTGCCTGACGCAGAGCTTTAATAATGGCTCCGGGTTCAGCCGTCCGCTCGGTGGCAGGATTGCCTCTTAGCTGGGAAGCGCTGCCCATGCCGCCCATGGGGATGCGGACAAATTTTCGGTTTAAGGCTTTTGCAATGGAGTGGACAATAGAAGTCTTGCCAACACCGGGCAGACCGACAAAAAGGAGAACAGGGGCTCTGCCAATGCCTCTTTGATAAAGGTCCTCTAGGGCCTTTTTGTGTTCGGGCCGTTTTTCTGCTTCATTCTGCAGGGCTAAAACAGCAATATACTCTAAAATTCTTTCTTTAACCACCTGTAAAGAATGGTGGGTGGAGTCTAAAATTTCCTGAGCTTTCTCTAGATCCAAATTGTCTTGGGAAACGGTATTCCAGGGCAGATTAGTAATCCAGTCAATGTACCTTACCGTATCGTCCAGAGCCGCATGATACTGAGGAGATTTTATAAGGCGCTGCAGACTAACGATCAACTGTTCTGTTTTTTCCAAAAGGTTCGGGGGCAAACTTGCTTTACTAACCTGCTGGTAGAGTTGCTGCAGCTCAGAGGGAAGCTTTTGTATATCTGGTTGGGTATCCTTGGAGGAAGTATCCATATGGGGCTTGTGTAGTTTTTAATATGGCTGGGACATAAATGTCTAGAATCGTTGTAGTAGCGCAATTTATTGCGCGCTCTTCGCGCGGACTAAAGTCCGCTATTACAGGCGAAACAGGGAATTATGGTTCAAAATTCAAGAGTCTGGATTACACTTTCTTTGTAACTAAAACTTCTTCTCCTAACATGTCAATGATTTTAACCGCCACTTTGGTTTTCTTTTTAGGTATTTCAAGTTCATATTCACCTTTGACTAAATCGTTATTCTTTTCTGGCACATCTGAGTAAGCAATTCTAAACACTTCTCCATTATAATCGGTATCAACTAGCACCACATCAATCATTGACCTAAAGTCTGGGATTTTCTTTCTCAAAAGCCCTGGTTCTAGCTCCAAGCGCTTGATAATAGTGGGCGAGATAAAGGATTTGATTTTAATCTTAACTTTATTTTTACCCTTCCTTTTAATCTCAACCTCTGCCTTAGACGGCTCGTAGCTGACAAAATTCTTGTCTTTGAGATCAAAGATAATAAACTGCTTGATTCTTTGCTTGGTTCTGGTATCTTTATAAGGCTGTTTTTTATTCCATTCTTCAACCCAGGCATCTACTTTTGTTTCTCTTCCTAGACAAATAACTATTACATTTCTGTCTTCATCGGGTCGTTTGTTTAGTTCGTCAACGATAAGCTGAAGGTCGAGCAAGGTGAGCGGGTGGTTAAAGTCTATAATTTTTACCAGCTCATTAGAGTCTCTAGTGCCGTCAAAGAACGGGTCGGTTTTTGTAGAAGTAATACCATATTGCTGGATTGCCAATTCTTTAGCCTCGGTGTGCAAAATCTTCAAATCGTAATTGTTAACTTTGTAAATAGCAAAGGTAGGATATTTCTCATTTTTGCCCTGATCTTTGATTATCTTTTGAATTCTCTTACTGGTAACTTGAATTGCTCCCTTATTTACATCTACACCAATCCACCGTCTGCCAAGTGCTTGTGCGGCTACACAAGTTGTTCCAGAACCGACGAAGCAGTCCAATACCAGGCCGTCACTTTCTGCTGAAGCCTTAATGATTCTTTCAAGTAATGTTTCTGGTTTCTGAGTGGTATAACTTGTCTTTTCAAGTGCGTTTCCCTGGACAGGGTTAATATCACTCCAGACATCTCCTGGGTTTTTACCAGACTTTTCAAGATCTTCTGCCTCAACTTCATATCTTGCTTCACCTCTCTTTGCTCTGGCTATTGTTTCTGGATTATACGGAACTCTAACAGGGTCTAGGTTGAATTGATACTTATTGCTTTTTGAGTAAAAAAGAATGTTTTGATGTTTCCTTCCCCATCTTTCTGTCCCACTTGCCCCCATGTAGTAATTCCAGATTAAATCGTTTTGAAGATTGTCTTCTCCAAAAACTTCGTCCATCAATACTTTAAGGTAATGAACCATTCGGTAATCTAAGTGGACATAAATGCTTCCTGTTTCTGCCAGTAATTCTTTAAGCAAAATAAGCCTCTCGTACATAAATTGAAAATACTCGTCTCTTTTCCAAATATCCTCGTACATTGTTTGCTGGATGATTGATTCGCTGTCTTCTTCCATTCTTCCTAAATCTTTCAATCCTCTAAGCTCAACCTTTCGCACATAATCTTTATTGCTGGCAAATGGCGGATCAATATAAACCAGGTCAATTTTACCTCTAAATCCTAGTTCAAGAAGAGTGGCTAATACTTCTTTATTGTCTCCATGAAATAGAAGGTTGTGCCAATTTTTCTCCAAGCCATCATATACTGGTGTTTTAAGCGCGTGATTCTTGCTTTGTGGATCAAAACATTCAATTAACTGTGTGGGGTAGCCTTGAACATGTTCTAAGGGATGTTTACCAACCCAATTAAGCAAAGGTCTGCCTTTTGGTGTTTGAATTTTAATTGTTTTTTTCTTTTTTTCTGCCATATATTTATATTAACAAAAAATATTTAAGCGGAACTTTAACAATTTTACCTTCTATGCCGAGATTACTGCCAGAAATTACCAAACCGTAATCTCCTTTGATTTTCTCAAGTGTCGTTTGAGCTTGTTTTACTCCTTTGTTTCCGTAGCCCACCTCAATAGCAATTTTCTTATTTGATAATTTCAGAATAAAATCTGCTCCTCCTTTAGCACTATCATAAAAAGTAGGCGAGGCTAGTTTTTGATTAAATTCTCGATATAAAGTCAGAGCAATAATATCCTCCAGATATTTTCCTTTATGCTTTCCAAAGGCGCTTTCTCCTTCAACAATGGTTAAAAGTGTGTGCCTGACAGCGGGCGTCATAAAATGATATTTTGAAGGCTTGCGCACCTTTTTGTAGGTTGAACCATAAGGATAAACCCGAATTAACATCTCCGCCTTTTCCAGGGCTTCCAGTACATTAATAAGAGTAACCATAGAGATACTCTTCAAGGTGTTAGCTAGACTAGTAATACTTAGCTCGCTGCTTCCTGATACCAACAAAAGAATATTTTTTATCATTGCCAGGGTGTTAGAATCAAACTTACCCAGCTCAGGTAAGTCTTTTTCAACGATCTTGTCTATTTGTTGATTAGTCAAAATATGAACCCTTTGTTCGTCCTTAATAGTTAAGGCGTAAGGCATTGTGCCAAATCTTAAATATTTATCAATTTCTAAACTATCTATTCCTAACCAATATTTTCTTACTTGGTTTTCTAAATCCTTTAAGTTTAAAAAACATTGGTTGGCGTCATGACTATAAAAAAGCACATTTTTTACTGAGTTTTTTAATCCTTTGATCGGAAACTTAATTTCTACGGCATTATTCCTGGAAGACTCATATTTAGTCTTAAGCAAGATATATTCGGTAAAGTTCATCGGATATAATCTTTCAAAAATGACCCGCCTGGCTAAATCGGTTGTTGATTGGAGCGATAAAGCTGAAGAGCCTGTGCAGATGACAAAAACTCTTTTTGATTTGTCATAGAGACTTTTAAGTGCCGCTGCCCATTTTTTGTCAAAATGGATTTCGTCAATAAAGATAAATAAATCACGGTCTAGTTTTTCAAAACTAGTGCTGAGAATTTTCTGATATTCTTCAAAAACCGAATATAAATCCGAGCGAAACTCATTCACTACCTGATCAGCAGAAATGTAAAGCATGTTTTCCGAGTGATGGGGAAAGAGTTTAAGGAATAATTGAGCTAGTAAAGTTGTTTTTCCTACTCCACGCAAGCCAGGAATGCTTACAATTCTAACTTCCTTCTGTCCATCAATAAAATCTTTTATCAATTTTTCTACTCGAATAAACATGTTCCTTGCTAGATATTTGTTGCCCTGTTCATCCTGAGCATATGTTTTAAGCAAAGCAGGAGAACGACTTAATTGATTTTGGAGATATTGGTTAATTAGTAAACGATTCATAATTTGTATATTAATCCACTATTATAGTAATGCTGGTTTCTATTATAGTCGACTATAATAGAAAATCAAATGCTGATTATTTCCTGTAATATCGGTATTTTTTAAGTTAATTTCTATTTTCTTTTATAAATCCAGTTAATCACTGGGGTTACTTTGCCAAAGATTGACTCTCCTTCTTCAAGTAGAAGAAGTTCGTATTTTAGTTTGTTGGGATTGATTTTCTCCAATTTCCTCATTTCCTTCTCAGCTGCTTCATTACGATAAGGTTTTCCTTTGACTTCGACAATAAGTGATTTGCCATTTTTCTTGCGGATTAAAAAGTCAGGAGTGTAATTATGCCATCCCCCTTTTTCGTCTTTATATTCAAAAACAAAGTCGGTTTTCTCCCTGTCTGTTAAAGCGCCAGTGTAATAAATGTCCTCAATATCATCAGGGTCTTCTCCTAGTTTAGCCATCATCCGTTCGAAGAAAACTCTTTCATCTTCAGAGTCAAAATTATAAGGAGTATAGTGGAAGCCAAACAAAGGCATTTGCCCTGACTTCTTTTTGTAATCATCAAGGGGTAAAATATAACCCTTTAATTTGTCCCGCTTGACCCTAATGGTTGTTACCAGGACTGATTTGCCGTCTTGCTTTTCTTTTTCAAACCCTTCTTTTTTAACTAAAGCCAGCGCTTCTTCTACAGTCTCACTGATTACCTTGTAGTTGACAACTTGTCTCTCTAACTGCTCCCTAATTAGCTCAAACTCTGCTACAGACATATCTTTGCCTGCATAAAGCTCTGAAAGTAGCTTAAAGAGCCTAAGAGAGTCTAACCTGTAGGCTTGCGCCAATATGACGGCTGCGGTGTATAAATCAACGATCTTTGCTCCAGATGATAATTCTTCTTGTCCGACCTCAATTAAAACCCGTTTGCTTTGCCCTTTGGAGAGATCATAAAGAACTTTTGTTTGTTTTTTAATTTCTTTGACTTTGGGCTTGCTTAGTTTTAATTCTTCTTTTTTCTTTTCTTCGCTTGGTATAAACTTTTGAATGACCTTTTTAATTACCAAAGGTTCAATGTTTATCTTTCTTAAAGTGACATTAAGTGATAAAACATCTGTTTCTGCCCGATTAATGTCCTCTAGGCTTTCTCCATAGGTTTCTTGAAGTTGTTTATCAAGAGTCGAAACATTATCTCCTGATAAGTAAATCTTGGCTTTTTTGGTGTTGTTAGGAACTTGGCGCAAGCAGCGACTGGCTGCCTGTAAAACAAAGTTATTGCTGGATTTTAATTTCCTTGCCAGAGCAGTGGCAAATAAAGAAGGGCAGTTCCAACCTTCAGTGCCTTTATTCACCAGCAAGAAGATTCTGTATGGCAATTTAGGATCATTAACCCGATTATCAAATAAATCTTTGATTTCGGGTTTTGATTTGTGGTGAACAGGAAGAATTACTGAAGGGTCAATCCCAAGTGAGACAAGAGTTTGCTCTACGACTGGTTTACTCTTGTCCAAGTCTTTCCTTTGAGGAAAGTAAATAGCCAGCTTTGCCTTGCTGCCGTCATTGGTTTTAACCTGTTTGTAATTTTCAAAAAAGTCTTTGACCACATCAATGATAAAGTCCTTATCAGTAACTTTGTCATAGGCCATAATGTTATTTTTGACATCCTTGAGTATCCCGTCTTCTATCCCTTGAGACAATCCATACCAACAGACTACATCTCTTAGAAGCTGTCTTTTGTAATAAGGAGTGCCTGTGGTGTTTACTACCACCATTAGGTTTGTTTTTTCGCTGATATAGTTAATTGTCTGACGAACCCTTTTTAAACCTTTTTCTAACTTTTGCCCGTAGGTGTGATGGGCTTCATCTGAGAATACTGCCAAATGGGGAAGAGAAGTAATTGTTTGTAGTCGCAGATTAGCAATCAGTTTTTTTGCCTCCTCCATGCCCAGGCTTAGCTGTCCGTGGATATAAGACTTGGGAATAGAACCTTTTTGCAGTCTGATCTTTTCAGTGTTGGTGACAATGACATTAAAACTACTGCCTCTTATAACAGGAATGTCTTTTTCTCCATCTCTGGTATAAGTGAACTTAACATTGGTGATAAAAAATTTGTAAAAGCGCTTAGGGAGTATTTTGTCGTAGGGAGTCTCTGAGATTTCCCGCAGTGCCCCAAGAATTGTTTTTCCTGGGGCAAACACTAGAGCATTCTTAACAAAGCCGTTTTCCTCGTTGTATTCCAGCGCCATCGCAAACTCAGTAGCGATGATTGAGGCTATAAGAATAGTCTTGCCTGCTCCCATTGCCAGAGCAAGAATGTAGCTGGGATATTCTAAATTTAGAGTTTCCCGTAAGCCTTGAAGTTTATATCTTTTTACAAAATCGTCATCTTTTCTAACCTTATCGATTATCGACTTTAATCCTCCTCCACTGAGAGCGATTTCTTCTAAATCTTCTTTAGATAGTCTTATTCCTAATGCTTCCAATAGTTCCTTGCCATCAAAGTATTCCTTGTAGAGATCGAAGATGTGGGGCGTCTTCTTGATTAAGCGTAAATACCAGTAAGTTTCTAGGGCTTCAAGCTGGGCTTTTCTCAAAAAGCTATTTTGATTGTATTTCAGGATGGTTGAGATGATTGGGTAGTCGCAAGGGTAATCTTGTTTTCTCCATTCGAGCGTTTCTAGTTTTAATTTTTGGTAAAGATTGGTCATGTTTTATTTTTGCTTTTTAATAAATTCCTTGTAACCAAAATTAGTCGGTTGGGATATCGAAAACTAACACTGTTACAATTAACTCTCGCTCCCTATCATTTTTATGATGCATAGCAAACCTAAATCCAGTTTCGGAATTGTAATCCACTTTTCTGACAAAGTTTGGATGAGCCTCAATGATTGCAGGAATTTGCGACAACACTCCACTTGTATTTTTATTTCTATTAAAAATTAGAATTGATGTTTTTGTATCTCTCCAGGAAGTATAACCCAGTAGTTGATCGACAGCTTTCTTGAAGTATTCTTCGCCTCTCCAGAATTTACATTCGGCAATGAAAATGTTTTTATTGTCAACTCTTATCAAAATGTCTGTTTTGCCACCTGCATTAAAAGTTTCTCCCGTAGCTTGCCCTTCGTATTGCCCATTTAATTGGACTAGGAAATGTGTTCTTAAATCCTCTTCCTCCATGTTTACAAATGCCTTGGGGCTTCGCTCCATTACAGTGACCATATTAGAAATTATCTGGAGAATATGCTCATATTCTGCTATCTCTACGGTAGGTTCGGGTTTGGAAGGGGACATTGTAGGTTCTGGCATACGAGGAACAATCTTCCTTTTCACTTCTGGAACAACATAGGTTTGTGGAGCATTCTCCCGTTTCCGTATTGGAAAGCCAAAAGAAGCAGCTAAACCCTGATCGTTCTTTACTTTCTCTCTTCTAGAGTTAATCCTTGCTCTTATTTTATCTTCTATTTGACTATTGAATTCTGCGACTCCATTTTTGATATTGGTTAAATAGCTTTTAATACTATTTAACCTTCCTTCAAACGAGGATTTGATTTCTTCGCTTTTGTGTTTTGTTGTTTGGAAGGTAAGGATTAAATCTGTTTCAGTAACAACGCCTCTTGGGGGATTGAGTGTATAAGTAGAAGGTTTGCAGTTGAACAGGTCTTTATCGCCCTCATAGGGAATATAAAAATCAACTTTTGTGCCAGTAATGTAAAAAGGTTTGCTTTTATCCCAGATAAGACGATTGGGGTCACCACTAACATCTATTTGAGACTCTTCTTGGCCAACTGTAATTTTATCCTCATGCAGCTGGGGGGCTAGTAAAAGATATTTTTCTTTGAAGTAATTAACTAATTTTTCAACATCTGTATTTAGTAGTTTATTTCCATTGATGTCATCAATTTCATCGTTCATTGCTTTCTCGTGCGCCTCAATAACTCTGCGTAGATCATATTTAATAAAAAGATAGTCGTTGCTTCTCATGTTTATTTTTTCCTTTTAAGAATTGCCTCAATATCTTTAGGATCATAGCGCCTGTCACCGCGCTCATTTACGATGATGGCCTTTAGCTTTCCACTTTTGTCCCAACGCCTCAGTGTCTCGACATGCACATTCAGAACCTCAGCAGCCTGCCTGATCGTTAGTAGTTTTGGTAACTCCGCGAGTTCTAAAAACGACTGCAACCCCTAGAGAAATGTAGTAAGATGAACACCTCAACAGAACGAAAGGAAGTGTTCATCATGAATAATTATAGCAAGATTAATCGAAAAGAGCGCGAGTTACTCGAAGAGTGGAAAAGGGAAGGGCTATCCAACAAAGAATGTGCCCGCAGACTAAGGCGATCTCCCT
>MZGJ01000002.1 GCA_002084955.1 candidate division CPR3 bacterium 4484_211
CGAAAACGTTAAGTGGAATACTACCTTGATAGCTACTTTTCTTAAATAAACTTAAGGAGGAAAACTATGGATAAGTTCGAATACTACCTTAAAAAATTGGCTGATCACGAAGATGAAAAATCTAAACCTTATTTAAGTGGCCCTCGAGCACGAATATTGGTAAATGCAGGAATTAGGCTTAACTGGTTAGGTGATTTCCTTGCCAATCCTGAAATTAAATGGGAAGAACGAGAATTACCTGTTGAAAAAATACAATTTACGGGAACTAGCCTCAAATGGAATAAGGTCTTAATTGATCAGTGTGGGAGATCGGTAAGTAAGTTTAGAGCACTGATGGCAAGGAATCCTAAATTGAAAGAAGAATTTCAGCAGGAAGCATCATTTGGAAATGAAATAATCTTAGTGAGAAAAAGCGAGGGGGAAGGGTTTTATAAGGTGCTTGATGGCATGCACCGATTTATGGGAGCTGTTTTAGAAGGCAAAGAAAAGCTGCGAGTATTTCTGCCTATTAATGAAGATGAACATTTGCCGGTATGTGAAGCACATACAGTCTATGATCTCATTCGTGGATTTGTTAGGAACGCAAAGGACAGAGAAGGAGAGATGGGTTTGTATCATGCTTTGAAACTGCTATGCAGAACATACGCGAACGTTAAGGGATTACTTAGAGAAAGGTTTAATAAAGACTACGTACATGACGATAAGGTTCAGAAGATTATTAAAAAAGTATTAGAAAAGTAGCTATCTGCGTTATACGTCGTTTAACACGGCAATATCTTAAATTTGCTGACAAAAACTTCGTTTTTGGTGCAAACTTCGGATATACCGACGATATTAAACGAGATTACTATTAACTTTCCTAAATTATGGATATAGTAAAAAAATCAAGAAATTTTGCTCTTTCCGAAATAGAAAAATTTGGTGTCCCTCATTTGATTCATTTTGAAATTGCTGAGAAGAAAGCAATTCAACTAGTTGGCAGAGGACCGGCTCATTTGCGTTTTCGCCGCTTTAAATTCACCACTTATTTTAAGCAAATTTGTTTAAAGGCTTGCAGATATTCCTCGGCGGTATTTTTCCAGGAGAATTTTTGACTGAATTGCTTGGCGTTTTTGCCCAGTTTCTTCCGTACTTCTTCTTTCTGTATAAATTGCTCAAGATAATTTTTAAACTCTTCTAAATTATCTGCTATAAATCCAGTTTTTCCATGTTTTATTATCTCGTTGGCAGCGCAAAAGTTGAGTGCTAATGAAGGTTTTCCAAAAGAGGCGGCCTCCATTATTGGCAGCCCGAAGAACAAATACCGGTCGCAGGTAGCATATGCTTCACACGACTGATAGAAGGTTGCCAGCTGTTTGTCGGGGATGTTGGTATAAAAAAGAACGTCCGGAGTTGAAATTTTTTTTAGATAATTTAGGTACTTTTTGGAACCTAAAGAACCGGCCAGAATTAGCTTTAAGTTGCCATATTTAAGACTAAGCTGCTTAAAGATTTCAATTAGGTGATGAAAGCCTTTATATGGCGTGAACCGGCTTACGGAGAGAATGGTGAACTTGGCTTTGGGCTTGCTCGTCTGCTCGGTCCACTGGATTTGCCCTGCATCAAAGCGAGTTGAAACGGGTTGGTGGAGCGGACAGCTTGTTGTCTGAGGGTTGTCGTCGGGGGTTGCGGGAAGTAGTTTTGTTCCTTGATAGATAAAGAGAGCGTGGCGGCGGTATAGTTTTTTTACTTCCTGTTGCGTGTATTGGCTGATGGCGATAACTTTTTGGGCGGAAAGGATTGAGAGAGCTGATTTTAGCCAGATGATGGTATTGAGCAGCTTGTCTAGAGGAGTGATAAGATAAGATCCCAGGGAATTGGGAATAAGCTTTTCTTTAAGAATGTTGAATTGAGTTCCGTGGTAAGTCATTACTGTGGGTAAGCCCGTTAGCTTGCACCCGATGAAGAAGGGCAGCATGCAGTGGGTGGAGAGAAGCCTTGGTTGGTCTTTTTTAATTGTGTAGGTGAGATTTAAAGCGGTTATCCATCGGCCGATAAATGGCGTTTTGTTTTGGGAAAGAAGTCTAGTTTTTACCCCATGGTTTTCCAGATCTTTTTGGGTGTCTGGGTCTTTTTGGCTATCGGTGGCATAGAAAAGAACCTCGTTTTTTTCAGCCAGAGCTTTTGCCAGTTCAATGGGCGCACGAGCTCCGGATTTGGGATTGCAGATTTCGGCAACAACAGCAATTCGCATAACATCTGTTAGGGCCTGTCTTTTCCCTTAGAGACGGGCTCAAATACTATTTCCTGTGCCGTGTTTTTAAGTATATTTTCCACCAGCTCGATCTGAGGAGTGTTTTGGCTAAAAACTGCCGCGGGGGAGATGTTTTCAAACAGATTGTACTGAAAGGCAATAAGATTGCTGTCAACAATTTTAACCCCGTAGTCATTAATTTGGCTGAATTTGTTTGCCCAGACAATGATGTGGTTTGAGTTTCTAATCCCAATGCCCTGGTTTGTAAAAGAATTGTTCTCAATGGTGATGTAGGGATTGCTTTTGGAATCTGTTATCTCAATGTAGGGCAGAGTTCCGCCGGTAAATATATTATTGGCAATCTTTGTGCCCATTTGATTAATTTCTGCCAGGAGAATTGAGGTTTGATGGTTGCTGTCAAAGAGACTGTGATCAATGAGGAGCCGGGGGACTAGGCGGGTTATTTTGCCTTCGGCATCGGTAATTTCTTGTTGTTGGGTTAAAAAGATAGTGCCGTTGTTGTTTTTAAATTCGGAGTTGATTGCTTTAACTTCTGATCTGCCGCTGATTTGAAAGAGGGGATTGGCGTTGCTATTTTGGAAGCGGGAGTTTTCTATTGAAAGGCGGGCTTGGGTGATGTGAATTGGCCGGGTGTTGTTTTGGATGGTGGTGTTTAAAATTCGGGCCAGGGAATTGCTGCCGATATTAATTTGGACATTGTCAAGAACGCTGTTGATGACAGCAATATTTGTTCCGCTGAGGTTTAGAGTTGAGTCCCCTATATAGTTGTTGTTTAGCTTGGTGGCAGAGCTAAGATTGATGGTGCAGTTTTGGAGATGGGTGGAATCTAGTTCCCCGGCGGGGGGGAGGCTAATGGTGGTATTTGTTCGTTGGTTGGTGTAGTTAATACTTTGGGGAGGGGAGATGGACAGGGGTTTTATCGGCCGAAACTTTTGGAAGGTGGGATAGGCATCCGAGAGGTTTTTGTTTTGAATTTTAACCAGAGAAGAGATTAGCGGGGGATAGAAAAAAAAGATCATCAGGGTTAGCACTCCTGCGGACAGGAGGAGAAGAAAGAGCGAGAGCGTACTTTTGGACCCGGGTGTAAATTTGGGCATGTTTATTTTCTCAATATGCCAATTCCGCCCCAATTTTGGCTGGGGTCTTCGATAATTTCTTGAAATTTGGGTATTTCTTCCTGTTTTGCCGATGCGAAATCATTGATTTTAGGTTGTGGGAGTCCCGCTTTGATCTCGTGCCAAAAATTGCTCACCCTGCATCGAGTTTGCGGAAGGTGTATTTTTATATCGTGAAAGGCAATGAGGCCTCCTTTTTTTACCAACGGCGAATACATTTCATAGTCCTGTTTTACCCCTTGGTAGCTGTGATCTCCGTCAATAAATAGAAAATCAACCTTGTTGCTCTTTAAGATGGATTTAACTTTTTCCAGGGTTGTGTAATGGTGGGAGTTGGATTTTATCAAATAAAGTTGTTGATTGGCGCTGGCAAATGATTTGTATAGGGGAATTTTCCATCTGGGATAGCTGCCGTCTCCGAATCCGCCGCCGGGCAGGTCGATGCTGATAAGGGTGGCTTCTTGGGAGGCGACTCTGGAGAAAAGGAATAGACACCCGCCTCCGGCGGTGCCTATCTCCAGAATAAATTTAGGCTTCATGTTGTTGAGGATGCCCAGAAGAGCCCGCATTTCGGCGGGGATTTGCAGAGGCTTAAGCAGTCTCCCGCAATCCTGAAAAGTGAAATTGATGAGTTTATCTAGATTACTGCATTGGGCAAGCTTTTTTGCCTTGAAATAACAGTATGGCAGATGAAGCCCCCCTACAACATATCCGGCAAGGGCTCGAAGGTGCCGGGCAAGGGTTTTAAAGTCTTTTTGGCTTATAATTTCAATGCTTTTTTTAAGTCGCGGATCAAGGGTTGGCATTTAAAATTTTTTGCTTGATGTTTTTTAATAAAGATTCCCGACGGTTAAATTTAAAAATTTCTTTGTCTGAAGTTAGTCTGATTTTTTGAACTTCTCTTCTTTTCTTCTTAATTGTACCAATTTTCCTTATTGCCGACCACAAGGCTTTTATTTTTGCCCATGCAAAATGACGGTGGTGGGGTCTGAGAAGGTCATTGAGGATATCGGCGGTCCGGAGGCCGAGGAAAATGGGTCCGTAAAGGATAAGGCTTTGCAGAGAATAATTTTTGATAAAAGTAATCAGGCTGTTTTGGGCGGTTAAAAAGACTTTTTCCGTTGCCGTATAGGCGGGGTCAATTAAAGCTGATCCCTGGTGATATATCAGACTTGCGGGAACGAGAAGAATCTTATATCCGGCCATACGGGCGCGGAAGCAGAAGTCAAAATCTTCGTAGTAGAGAAAATAGATGGGGTCAAAACCTCCAATTTTGGTAAAAACTTCCCGTTTAATTAGCATTGCCGCCCCCGGGACCCAGATAGTTTCAAGGGGTTTTGGGGACGGTCCTTGTGCAGGATCCTTCTTTGTTTTTTTCATTTTAATTTTGTAGTGATAGGGGTAGCCGTATTTGGAGAAGCAGGGAATTTTTAACTCGGCAGGCGGTCGGCTGCCTTGTTGGGTTTCTTGCGTTGCAAACGGGAGCAATTGTGGGCCGGTAATGCCTACAGTTTTATCCTCTTTAAACGGTTCTAATAGATGAATGAGCCAGTCAGGGTGGAATTTAAGGTCTATATTTAAAGCGGCAATGTAATCACCGCGGCTTTTGGCAAGGCCCTTATTGATTCCGGCGCCGTAGCCTTCATTTGCGGTTTCAATAACTCTTGCTTGTGCAAAGTTTTCTCGGACGAAGGGAACACTGCTATCTTGAGAATTATTATCAACAACGATGATTTCCAGTTTTTCTTGAGGGTAGTTGGTTTTCAACAGGGAGGGCAGGCAGTATTTAAGATGTTTCCTGCCGTTATAGTTGATAAAGATGAGGGAGATGGCAGGTGTGGCATTCATGGTAAATTAATAACCAAATTCTAAGTCAGAAATTCAAAACTGTTTAGTATTTTGGATTTTGGACATTTGATATTGTTTGTTATTTGGTGCTTGATTATTGTGATTTATTGCTCTATATTTCTTAGTGCTTCCGAGAAGGCTTTTACTTTAAGTACAATATTTTCCTTCTTTTTTGCCAGATACCGAAGGAGACTAAAAAAGGTCAGGTGGAGGGAAATGCTTATGATTTTCTGGGGAAGGTTTGAGTGTTTTAGTATCAGTCGAAATTTGGCTTTGTAGTAATCGTAGTAGTCTTTGGAAAAGTCCGAATTCTCCGGAATCTGGCTTTGAGAATTTTTTGGACCTACTCTCTTTGCCCTCGGGCTTTTACTCTTGCCGTGATAGACAATAGCGTTGGGCAGACTGACCACTTTATATCCAGCCTTTTTGGCTCGCAGGCAGAAATCGGCATCTTCGCCAAAAAAGAAAAATTTTTCATCAAACAGGCCGATTTTATCCACCAGGCTTTTTTTAAACATCATACTGCAGCCGGCAATCCAGTCGCATTCTTTAACCCGGCCGCAATTTTTAAGCCCGCATTCCGTTCCCAGCCATCGGTTCCAGGTATAGCCGCAAGAGATAATTTGATGGGGTTTGGTTTTGGAGACCACCTTCGCCCCCACTACTCCTACTTCTGGGTTCGTTTGTAGGTGATTTGCTAGAATTGGCAGGGTATTTGTGGTTAATGTTTGGTCATTGTCTGAGCAGAAAATTAGTTCTCCTTGTGCTTTTTCTATTCCTCTATTGCGGGCATAGGCTGGGCCATAGTTTTTATCCAGTTCAATAATTTTAACTTTGGGGAAGTGCTGTTGCACTAGTTTCACCGTGCCGTCTTGTGAGTGATTGTCTATCATAATAATTTCAATCTGGCCTTGAGGGAAGGGCGATTGCTTAATTGAGCCTAGGTAATCTAGAGTATCCTGCCTCCTGTTCCAGGAGGGGAAGATGATGGAGAGACCAATATTGGGCTTTTGATTGCAGGGGGATTTATGCATTGGTATTTAATAGTTCAGCCGTTTTGCGCATTTGTTTTATTGATGTCTATTTACGTTAACAAAAGGAGATTTTCCGTGTGGCGGAAAGCCGTGTCTATATCCATAAGACGTGGACAAATGACCTTCGTTGCGGGGAGTTCGCTCTACTTGGGCGAATTCCCAAAATTAGGGATGCTGCCGCTGAAGGGCAGGGAGATCCACGCCCTGGAATTTGTGTGGTTCTATTTTACCAGCTTCAGCATCCAAAAACTCAGAGAGAAAAGAACAACCGAAGAAAATAAACTTACCATCGCCGCCACTTTGTTTTCCCCGACAGCTGTGTAGTAGGCGGTAACCAGTGATAGGGCTCCGATGAGGCAGTAGATTAAGAATAGGCTGCGAACAATTGGGATGGCTGATGAATAAGCGGGTGAGTAGCGTAAAATAAGAGGTTTAGAAATTCCAATCCCAAGGGGGATGATGATTATACAGGCAAGTAAGAAGAGGACTAGGACTCTTTTGAGTTTCCTTAGCGAGCCGGAGGCGCCGTTTTTAAAGTGTTCCAAGGCAACTTCGGGGAAAAAGATTTGCCCAATAGCTCCGGAGATTAGGGCAATGTTGGAGCTGATCATCATGGCGAAACTGTAGTATCCAATAATTTCTTGCTTGTAGAAAAGGGCTAGCAGAGGCACAATTAGACTGCCGGCTAGGCCGGTTAGGTTTACAAAATAAGTTGGAAGGCTGTAATGTTTAATAATTTGCCAGGTGTCAATTTTTTCTTTCTGCACGGAAAAAATTTTTTTCTGGAAGAGGAATTTTAGGCATAACCCAAGTCCGGGAATGATGCCTAGGGAAAGACCGAAAATGGCACCGGTAATTCCCCAGATTAAAGCTAGGGCTAAGGCAAGGACGTTCCTTAGGGTGGAAATTAAAAAGTTGATATTTACATATAGCCTATAGTTTCTGAAGCCAATAACGCACGGCCGGAATAGGTCAGAAAAAGCAACTATAAAAAGAATGATGCCAGCACAAATTAGATTGTTGTAAGTACAAGTTCCTAGGAGCCACAGGGATAGTTGTCTTCTAAGTAAAAAGAAAATCACGGCGGTAATCAAGACTATTATTAATCGGATTTTTAAGAAGCTTTTTAAGAGACATTTGATTTTCCCCAAACTGTTTTGTGCCTCAAGTTCGGGAAGGTACTTAATAAGTGTGGTGTTGAATCCCATGCGGACGGGGAAGTTTTCAAAAAAAGAGGCAACTGTTTTTAATGTCCCAAACCCGGCAGGCCCGAGGACTAGGGAAAGAAAGAAATTGCTTGTAAAACTGACGATGGTTCCGATGATATCTGCCAAAAGAAGGTAGCCACTCTGATCAATAATTGTTTTTTCCTTTTTAAGAAATGAGAAGACTGATTTGAATATGGCCATCTTGCATTTAGGGGCGCAATATTATGCCCCTAATTAGAAACTCTCAGTAGAAGTTGATAATAACACCATTTAATAAGTTCGGCTATTCTTCGTTTTTCTAGTTTCTTTATCATGGCCAGAAGAATTTTCCTTTTCTGGTAGCTAAGTCTGGTTGTAAAAATGCGGATAAGATTGATTGCAGTTTTTTGATAAAAAGGGAGTTTTTTGTTTATTAAGATTGGTGAACTGGTTAGCTGGATGAGTTGGGTTTTCAAGAGAGGATGATTGATAAAAAAATAACTTCTAAGCAAATTTAGTTTAATATCGGTCATTGTCATTTGGTTTGCATTATTGCCAGTGCCAGGATTATTTCTCGTGAGATCAAGGATTCTTGAAATGACAAGTCGGGCGCGATGAGAATAGGTGTGTTTTTGCCATACTTCTTTTTGTCCTTGCCCGGCAATTTGCTTCCTCTCCCTGCTGTGTTTAAGGTAGTATTTGGCTAGTGTGACAGCTTCTTTGAGTGAGTGATAAACGACGCAGTGTTTGCGGTCTTTGAAAAGGTTTAGAAGCCCGTTGGGGATATAATCTGTTAGGAGCAATCCCCCGCAGGATAGAGCTTCAAATACGCGCATGTTTAGATCCCGGGCTCCGCTGATGTTAAAGATAATTTTCGACTGGCTGTAGATTTTTGCCATATTTTCCAGCCAAACATTGGAAGCGATTTTAACATTAAAGTGGCTGGCCAGAGCTTTAAGGTAAAGAGAGCGGCGAGGGTTATGAGTGTTGTTTAATACTCCCACAAATCCAATATCGTATATTCTTTCTAGATGAAAATTACGATGAATTTTCGGGTCGCAGGCATTGGGTAGCCAATAGGTTTTTTTAATTCCCAGTCGTTTGAGTTTGTCAGCATACTCTTTCTGAGCTACGAAGACTAGGTCAAAGAGGGAAGCATAGTATCTGTGCCAGTGAAAGTTAATAAAGGAATCGCTGAGGATAAGGATTTTGGGAATGGTTATTTTTTCAATGTTTTGGGGAAGGAAAAAATTGCCTTCGGGGAAAAGGATAAAACAATCTGCTTTGACTTTCCTGATGATCTGCTGGATATCGGCGTTAAACTCACAGGGAATATCCTGTTGTCTTCCTGGATTGTCAGAGGGTCCGCAGGTGGTTGTGTCTCCGAGTCTCCGAAAAGCTCTCTCGTAGTAAAAGGGAGTGGTGCCTTGGGTGTATCCGTAACCGAAGAGAAGTTTCATCAGATTGAGTGTAACGGCCGGGACATAATTTTAAGATTTAACTATAAAGCTCCACCGTGTTGGGAGCCGATGTATTTTTCTTGCAGGACTACGCGCTTGAAGAGAAGCAAGGTCGTAAAATGTCAAATTAAAAATGCCCAATGTCAAACCAGATCCAAATGACAAATCTCAAATAAGGCCCAAATCACAATTTCTAAACTCTAAATACGGGAAAGTTTTGATTATTTAAATTCTGAATTCTGAATCCTGAATTTTGAATTTGTTTGTAATTTGGTGCTTGGTTATTGTCATTATGACTATGACAACTGGGTTGGGCGTTGCGTCCAATCCTTGTTGAGTATAATAATAACATTCTATGGTTTTAAAAACCTATCTTCAGAAAGCTGATCGGATGGTGTTTGGATTTTAGAGGAGCAGGTTCCTGGAAGCTGCCGGACATTGCTGGATCTAGGCTGACAAGGTCAGTTCTCTGGAACGATTAGGTTACTTGGGCTATGAGAAATAGGTTGTTGCCCCAATATTTAAAAGGCGGCAGGGCGGAGAGTCTGGTCCAATTGGCTATTTTGCATATGGCGCGAATTAATGTTTTGGGAGATTCTTTTTGCTGGACATCCCAGCCGGAGCTTGCGTAAATAATTTTTAAGTTCCTTTTTTTAAGAAAACTGACCAATGTTTGCAAATTGGGCTCGGTGACCATGTCGTCGTCGGGGCTAAATTCTTTGCCGGAGGTAATTCTGGGATTAATTTTGTCCCAATTAAGCATAAATGGTTTGTGGAAGAGGTAATAGAAAGAAGCTATTATTTGCTTGGCAATCTTTTTAGCTGGAGAGTATGTGGCGGTATGGGGTTTAACAAAGGGAGATCCGAAATTAATCGTCCAAAAGGCGATAAGCCCTCCTTTCTTGGTGACTCTAATCATTTCTTCAATAACCCTTTCGGGGCGGGTGAGGTGTTCCAGAGTGCCAATGTTGTAACAGAAATCAAAAGAGGCGTTGGGGAAGGGAATACTTTCGGCGTCGGCCACTTGAAATTTTAAGTGAGGATAGCTTTTCCTGGCCAGTCTAATAGCTAAGGGGCTGATGTCTATGCCGGCGGCCGAGGCCCCGGGCGGGCAAAGGTGAGACAAGTTTGTTCCTTCGCCGCAGCCGATATCAAGAATGGATCTTGCATGAGCGCAGTATCTTTTTAGAAGCTTAAACCATGAGCTTTTAATGAACTCCTGGTCAAACTGGCGGCTAAGCTTGTAGTAGAAGGGGTTGTTCCAAGTTGCGGCTAAAAGAATATTTTTTGTGGTTTTGGCCATTAAATTTGATTGGGGTGTCACCCTTTCAACTTTTTATATTTCCAATAACTCATAAATTCGTGGTACCCGGCGAAAAAGGAGAGAATTAGTCCTCTCCATCCTTCAAGAATTCCTCTTTGGCGAATGTAGATGCTGAAGAAACGGGCGATGGGGCGGAAAAGAAGATAGCTAACTGCCGCAGGCGGCTTTTTTCTCTGAGCTAATTTGCCTGCCTCAAACTCAATGTAGCGGCGGACTTTAAAGAGATAATCTTTGAAGTCGTAGTATGAGTGGTGTTCGTAGGGGATGTTAATGGTACCGGTTGGCCCATTGGTGATAGTTACCTGTTCATGAACATGTTCGTTTTTGTAGTATCCATGTCCTTTCTTAAAAAATCTCGTCTGGTAGTCAGGATACCAGCCGCAGTGCCTAATCCATTTCCCTAAGAAATACCCCTTGCGGGGGAAGCGGTAGGCAACAGGATTTTCTCTCATTTGTTTAAGCACGCGTTTAATTTCTTGGGCGAGTTTGGAGGGGATCGTTTCATCGGCGTCAAGAATTAAAATCCAGTCACCAGAGGCGGCCTCAATGCCTTTATTTCTCATGGACATCATTCCGGGGTCATTGGGAGTGGAGATTATCTTGGTGGCGTATTTTTGAGCAACCTCTATGGTTTTGTCTGTGCTTTGACCGTCTACCAGAATAATCTCGTTAACCCAAAGAATGGACTTTAAGGCCTTTTCTATTTTTCTTTCTTCGTTAAACGAGGTGATGACGGCTGATATGGTCGGATTCATGGCTAGTTTAGGTAGAAAAAGGGTGTCACCCTTGAAAAGGGTGACACCCTTTTTTATGAAGTACTGACACGGTTATTCCTACTGTTCCACAACAATAGTCTACCATTTTAAGAAAGCATAAGCCCAGAGCGTAAACTGGATTGGCAATTAAAAGCCTGATCTTTTTTAGATATACCGGCCTAAAAGGAGTAAATCGCCTCAAGGCTTTTAATTTGTTCTTAACAACGTATTTTCGCAACATTTTGCCATAGTAGTACTTCTTTTTAGATATTTCTATTATATTTTGGCTTTCGTAATGTTTCAGAGCGGGCTGGCCAGTGCCGATTTTGGCATTGGCTTTTCTTAGTCTGTCGTCTAAGTCGTAATCCTCAGCGGCAACAAGACTCTCGTCGTAACCTTTTATGGCGAGGAATATGTCTTTTTTTATAAAACGGGCCGCATTTAGATGCCACTCCCCGTGAGCCATTTGTTTTTCCAAGTTGCGGCACTGAGCCCAGAAATTTGGTGCAGGGTTTATTTCTGGTATTGTTAATGCAGAATAATCCTCGTTCTGGCACTCTTTGATGTAATTTGATAGCGCCCGGGGGGCTAATTCCATGTCGGCGTCGAGAATTAGTAAATAATTTCCCTGGGCTCTAGTGACAGCAAAATTGCGTTGCGCGCTTCGTTCCGGGCCTTTAAGATAGACTTTGTTGGTGAACTTTCGGGCTATTTTTACTGTGGCATCAGTTGAGAAGTTGTCAACAACAATGATTTCGTAATGAGGATAAGTTTGCTGTTTAATGCTTTCCAGCAACCTTTCCAGGTTTTTCTCTTCATTTTTGGTAGAGACGATGATGGAAATTAGTGGGTTTTGAGACATTTTTATATGTGATTTCTACTAAAATCCCAAATCTCAAGCACCAAATAGCAAACAATTTCAAATGTTCGAAACTCAAAGTTCCAAACGGTTTGAAAATTGGAATTTGGAAATTAGAATTTGTTTGGAATTTGTGATTTGTAATTTGGTCATCGATCAGTTATTAGGTCAATTTTCCGAACACATTTTTGATTCCATACATAATCCTATCCTTATTTAACCTTGATACTAAAGCAGGAATATGCGAGGGGCGCATATAGAATTTTCTATACGCCGCTGCCTGGTGCTCTAGCAGTTTTTCATGCGGCAGTTGTTTTAATTCTAGGCTTTTGCCAATTTGCTTCCCGTAAACTCTCCAGTCCTCGGTTAATATTTTAAGTCCGCCTACGTGTTTTTTGGCCATTTGGGCTACCTCGGTTCCGGGAAAGGGGACCAGTATGGCAAAGGTGGCGTATCGGGTTGGCAGAGAGCAGGCCAGATTAATTGTTTTTCTTATAGTTTCTTCAGTTTCAAACGGATGACCCAAAATAAATTCGGCTTCGGTGGTAATTCCTGCTTCGTGGCACAGCCTAAAGGCTCTTTTTATCTGGTTAATGTTAATACCTTTGCCGATTTTTTCGAGAATTTCCTCGTCGCCTGATTCTACGCCAATTCCCAAATAATTGCATCCAGATTGTTTCATTAAATTGATTAATTCTTTGTTTAGCAAGAGATTAACTCGTCCGCCAGACGCCCATCTAATTTTGCGGTGCAGGTTTCTTTTGATAAGTTCTTCACACATTTCTTGGGCAATTTTTTGGTTAACACCGAAAGTTCCTTCAATAAAGTGGATTTGAGTCGCCCCAAACTTTTCCACATTTCTTTGGACCTCATCTACAATTCTTTGGGCGCTTTTATACCGCATAGTTCTTCCCATCGTGCGGTAACAAAAGATACAGCCAAAAGGACAACCTCGTGCGCCCTCTACCGGAAGCTCCAGATTTTTGTAATTTCTTCTAAAAAGGTTGATTCGTGCGGCGAATCCGCTGGCAAGATTGGATCCGGAGTAGTTTTGCAGTTGATACAGCTCCCAGGGCGGGTAGGGGAGAGCGTTAATATTTTCTATCAGCGTCCGGGGCGGGTTGATGATTATCCGAGTGTTTGATCTAAAGCAAATTCCCGCGATGTCGCTTAAAGATCTGCGGTTGTCGGCTATTTCTAGCATTGTTTGCTCTCCTTCGCCAATGGCGGCGATGTCAAAAGAAGAAAATTCTTTAAGTGTTCTCTGGGGAACAGCAGAGGCGTGGGGTCCGCCGATGACTACTTTGGCTTTGGGGTAGATGCTTTTTACCCAGGCGGCGGTGGCGGCGGCGGCGTGTACTTCGCTGGTGTAGGCATTAATGCCTACTAGGCCAGGTTGGAATTTTTTAATTTTCTTTTTAATCTCAAATTCATTTTGTGTGACCGGATCGACCAACTGAGCTTCAATATTGTTCTCCAGTAAAAAAGAGAGAATGGAGGCTATGCCCAGTCTTAGGATGCGGTTTGCCATCTCCAAATTGTCTGCGCGTTGTCTAATTATTGGCCCGTTGAAGAGCAATGTTTTTAAGGACATCTAGGGTTATTTTAGCACTTTTATCCCAGGTGAGTTTTTGATTTAGTATCTGAGCTTGCCTGCCTAATTTCATGCGCAGATTTGAGTTGTGTATAAGTTCGTTCAGCTTTCTTTCCAGTTCTTCCGGTGTGCTTTTTTGGCAGATGAGCCCTGTTTTTTTGTGTCTGACCGCATCCCGCAACCCAGGGGAGTTGTAAACCACGGCCGGCGTCCCCAATACCCCGGCTTCTGTAATGTTTAGTCCCCAGCCTTCACGCGCAGAGGTGGAAATAATTGCCCAGGCACGCTGTAGAAGTTCTGCTTTCTTCTTCTCATCAATGTATCCCCAAAAGGATATTTTGGATTCTAATCCAAATTCTCGGGCAAGTTTTATTAGATGATTTTTGTAGCGGCTTTCTCCTCGTCCGACAATCCAAAGTCTGGCATTTACTTTCTGGCTTAGGAGATAAAAGGCTTTAATGGTTTCTTCTATTTGTTTGGCGGGTGTTAGCCGGCTAAGGGAGATAAATGTAGGCAGCTTTTCCTTGGCCCAATTTAAACTTGACGGGTTTAGATTAGGAGCTAAAGGGAAGGTGGTGACCTTTTGGATCTTGGCGGCTTTTAGTTCGTTATATGTTGATTGTGATGCTGTTAGAAAGGGGATTTGGCGATAGAGTCTAAGATATAGATATTCGGCTTTGTGCCCAATTGTGCTTAATGGACGGGGCAGACTTTTGTCCCAGAGATTTTTGGCGATTTCAAAAATTAGGGCAACTTTTGGCTCTTTCACATAAAGGGGTGTGAAGAAAGGCACCCAGTGTATTTGGTCGATAACCAGATCAACTTTCCCCTTGAAGTATTTCTGATAGTGCCAGAAGGCCCAGAAAAAATGGGTGGTTTCCGGGTTGCCTCTGCGGGTGATGTCTATGCCCTCCAGTTTTTCTTTTGGATGACATTGGGGGTAGGTGGATGAGAGAAGAGCAACCTGGTGGCCGTTTTTTACCCATCTTTTTGCCAGTTCGTGGGTGACTATTTCCGCCCCTCCCGATGAAGGGTTTTTGATGTCTTTCCAGTTTAGGATTAGAATTCTCATTTTATTTTTATAGCAGGGAGGGATTCGGCCTCTGAGGGATAGATGTAGGGCAGGAACTTTTTTTGGTAATGGTTGCGCAGATAGCGCCGGTAGAAAACGGCCGCGGTGTCCCTTAAAATGTTGAAGACGGCTTCTATACCTACGGTACTGCCAATTTTTTGGTGGGTGAGGACAACCGGAGCTTCGATGATCTTAGTAAAACCATTTTGCCGGGCGGCAACTAGAACTTCTATGTCAAAAGCCCATCGCTTAATGGTTAGTTTGGGAATTATTTTTTCCAGCACCCGGCGCCGAAATATTTTTAGGCCGAGCTGAGTGTCTCTAATATTAAGACCAAAAAGTAAGCGGGTTAAATGTTGGTAGGCTTTACTCATGAGGCATCTCGCCCGGGGATAATTTGTTTGCGAGTCCGGATGTCGGCGGGAGCCGACGACAATATCGGCATTGTGATAAATGAGGTATTCAATAAGGAGATGAATTTGGCGGGGGTGAAGGTCTAAATCGGCATCAAAAAAAACAATGGGGTCGCCTGAAGCTTTAGTAAAGCCGTAGCAGAGAGCAAATCCCTTGCCTACATTAAGAGGATAACTATAGATTTTAAAGTTTTTTTGCCGCGAGTTGGCAACATAATCTATTGCCTTTCTTAGAGTGTTGTCCTGACTGCCGTCGTTAATTAAGATAACTTCGTAAGGATAGGGGAGTTTTTCGAGCTCTTCTGCAAGGATGCGGAGATAGTCGTTAAGGTTGTGTTCCTTATTGTAGGCGGGGACGATAATGGAAATTTTTTTAAAGTCGTTTTTAAATTCGGGTATACTCATGATCGTTGTTTTTTTATGTAAACATTATATGCATGGCTATTTTTAAATTGCAAGAGAGGTTGAAGAAAGCGATGTTTTGGTGTAAGATATGGGTGTTCTGCCCTGATTCCAGATTCGTCTCTGGCGGAACGGTACAGGGCTCAACCTGGTTATTGGAAAAACTTGCGCCTGCGGCTTGTTTTTTGAACTTCATTGAGGGGATATAGCTCAATTGGCTAGAGCACTACGCTGGCAGCGTAGAGGTTGCCGGTTCAAATCCGGCTATCTCCACAAATGGCTTCTGTGGTACAATTCCTCCGTGGACAAATATATTCCTTCCAAAATTGAGCCTAAGTGGCAAAGATGGTGGGAAAGGGTCGGACTTTATCGGACGATGGAGCCTACGGCTGAAAAGCCTAAGCTCTACTGTTTGGGCATGTTCCCTTACCCTTCCGGGGCCGGGCTTCATGTGGGTCATGTCCGCATATATACAGCCTCAGATGTCTTGGCTAGATTTTTTAGGGCTAGGGGGTACACAGTTCTCCACCCGATGGGATGGGATGCTTTTGGCTTACCCGCGGAGAATGATGCCATACGAAATAGACAAAATCCCAGCGATCGGGTATCTGGGAACATCAAGAATTTCAAAAGACAGATGAAGATGTTGGGGCTTTCTTATGACTGGAGCCGAGAGTTTGCTACTTGTGACCCTTCCTATTATAGATGGACTCAGTGGTTGTTTTTAAAATTGTATGAGAAGGGTCTAGTTTATCAGGCGGAAATTCCTATTAATTGGTGCCCTTCCTGTAGGACGGGATTGGCTGATGAGGAGGCGGTTGGCGGCAAGTGTGACCGCTGTGGGGCGGCGGTGACGAAAAAGGATATGAAGCAGTGGCTGCTGAGGATTACCAGCTATGCTGACAGGCTCCTTTATGATTTAGATGATTCCTCTTTGGATTGGCCGCCCGGTATTGTAAAAATGCAGAAGGATTGGATTGGAAGGAGTGAAGGGGTGGAGATAAACTTTGCTGTTTTAGGTAGTGAGCGGGAGACTATAAATGTTTTCACCACGAGGGCGGATACCATTTTTGGAGTCACGGCTTTGGTTCTGGCTCCAGAACACCCAATTGTTGCCGCGCTTCTGAATTCTAAACTCCAAGTTCCCGATTCCAGAAAGGAAGAAGTTAAGAAGTATGTGGAGAATTCCAGGCGGAAGTCTGATCTTGAAAGAACAGAACTAGCCAAGCAGAAAAGCGGTGTTTTTACCGGTTGCTTTGCGGTTAACCCTATAAATTCGGAAAAGATTCCAGTCTGGGTTGGTGATTATGTTATTGGCGCTTATGGAGGTGGAGCGGTAATGGTGGTTCCGGCTCACGACCAGCGGGATTATGATTTTGCTAGGAGGCATAATTTGGAAATTCGCCAGGTTGTTAAAGGGGGGAATGTTCAGGAATCTGCCTATGAGGGCCGAGGGATCTTAATTAATTCTGGCGAGTTTAGTGGTTTGGAATCGGGCAAGGCAATTGAGGCAATAGCCGATTGGCTAGAGAAGCGCGGACTGGGCAGGCGAGCGGTCAGCTACAAGATGCGTGATTGGGTTTTTTCCCGTCAGCGCTATTGGGGAGAACCTTTTCCTCTGATTCATTGCGAAAGGTGTGGAGTAGTTCCGGTTCCCTACGAAGACCTCCCGGTGAAATTGCCCTATCTTAAAAGTTACGAGCCAACGGGAACTGGAGAATCTCCTTTGGCGGCGGTTGAGGAATGGGTCAATGTTAAGTGCCCGCGGTGTGGCCGCCCGGCCGGGCGGGAAACGGATACCATGCCCAACTGGGCGGGGTCCTGCTGGTACTTCCTGCGCTTTGCCGACCCCGGAAATAGCAAATTGCCTTTCTCTAAAGATTCTATGGCCAAGTGGTTGCCTGTTGATTGGTATCTGGGGGGAGCAGAACATGCAGTTTTGCATCTATTGTACGCACGTTTTTGGGTTAAGGTTTTTTATGATTTAGGCCTTTTGTCTTTTAAGGAGCCTTTTGTGCGGTTGAGGGGAGTGGGGATAGTTTTGGCAGAAGATGGCCGAAAAATGAGTAAGTCCTGGCATAACGTGGTAAATCCCGACGATGTGGTTAGGGATTACGGAGCTGATGCTTTGAGACTCTATGAAATGTTTATGGGGCCTTGGGGTCAAGTTATTCCCTGGAGTACGCGGGGAGTTGCCGGGTGTGCCCGATTTTTAAATAAAGTGTGGGATTTGGTGACAGAAGCTTGCTCTAATGAGGCCAGGGAAGTTGTTGAAGCCGACGAGAGAATTCGTCTGATGCACCGGACGATTAAGAAGGTTACCAAAGACATTGAGAATTTTTCTTTTAATACGGCTATAGCCGCCCTAATGGAGTGGGTTAACCGGGTTAAAAGTGGAAAGTCAAGAATTAAAAACTCATGCCAGGGTGCGCTCTCTAGAGAGGAGGCGAGGACGTTATTGAAATTATTGTCTCCGTTTGCTCCGTACATAACCGAGGAGCTCTGGCAGAAGATTAATGCTTTTAATCAGAATGATTTTGAGAAAGAAAAGTCTATCCATCTTGTCCCATGGCCGCAATACGATTTAAAGTTGGCAACAACCAAGAAGGTGACTATTGTTGTTCAGGTAAATGGCAAACTGCGCGATAAGATGGAATTGGAGCGGGGAAGTACTAAAGAAGAAGTGGAAAAGCTTGCCCGCCATTCCGCAAGGCTTAAAAAATATCTTGAAAGAAAGGAAATAAAACGTGTTATCTTTGTGCCGGATAAATTGGTAAACTTTGTTACCTCCTAAATCTTTTTTGGAAACTGTTTTTCGGGTCTTTTAGGAAGCAATCCCAGTATAACAAAAATATTTTTTGCCCGTGAACTAGAGAGCTGCGCGGGAGAGAGAGCAATTGTGAAGAAATTTCGAGAAGCCGCCGCCGTGAAATAGCGAGGGTTCACTATTCAATATAGAAACAAACATATCATAATATAACTTTGGGTATAAGAACAGGCGTTGCGGGCTGAACTTTTCTAAAGAGGAGATTCTTCTTTGTAGTCGGGGAAGAGTTCCTTTTTTAGATTAAAGTTTTGCTTGCGGCAGAGGTTGAAAGCCTTCAGCAATGTTTTAACTCCGGCCAGGTTTATCCCTTTTTCTTGAGTAAGAAATTGAATGAATTTAATCTCCATGATGTTCTTAGGGCTGTAGAGCCGCCGGTTGGTGCCAGTCCGATACGGGGTTAAAACACCTTTGCTTTCGTAAAGCATGAGCGTCCTTGGATGCAATCCGGCCAGATCGGCGGCTACCGAGATGCTAAATAATGGCTTGTTACTTATTTTCCTTCCTGTCATAAGCAAATTCTTTCTTGAGAACCTATTTTTTTATCTGTGTTAGCTTAATAATATTTTGTGATAGCAACTTTGTCAAGTGTGAATTTAATGTGGTATCGAAATGAGAATGGAAAGGTTGCAAGTGGCGGGGAACATAAGTGTGACTGTATATGTTGTGTTTTATGGCAGTAGTGGTTGTAGTTTACACATAAACAATCATATCTTTGAACAAGTCGGCGCAGAGAATGGATTGCGCACACGATAGAATTAGATTAAATACCAAATCGACTATATCAGAATTTATACTCTAGTTTTGCTCTTAAATTATAGCCGTGGGCAGATAAAATTGATAAGTTTATATCCCATGATGTTTTCGCATTAAATCCGATAGTGGGATACGAGGACAAATTTTAAAAGTCTACGCTTGTGGAATTTTTTGAACTGCCTGTTTTTTAGATAGACATTATTCATGAAGTAGGAAGCCCAATGCCAAACCAAATCTCAAACAATGTCCAAATGACAATTAGGTTGGGTATTTATGATCCATTCTCTAATGTAATTGTGTGAGAGAGAGTCCGTCCTTGCTAAAAATTTCAAGTCTTGCTGTCTGGCAATCCCTTTTGGCCTTTATTTCGGTTTGTTGAGAATTAAATGAGAGAAATTTTGGTTGTTGACATTGTTACCCGTATCTATTAACATTTTTTATGTAGGAATGTCACGGGAGTTTGCCTTCCCATATATTAAATATTATGGGATAGGCACCGGATCTGTTTATGGCTAAACCTGCCCGGCTTAAACTTATTGCACTATCGCGCGTTCTCAAGAATAAGGAAAGTGTTGCCGCTGTTTGCCGAAGTTTAAGCATTGCTCCTAAAACCTTTTACCGTTGGAAGCGGAGATTTGAAGCGCTTCCCCCAGATAGACAAAAAGATTTGTTAAGTGGGGGGAGCTCTCTGCGTCTTTTATCTCCCCAAGCTGAGGATTTCCGTCGGGAAATTCTAGATTTAGTAATAAGGTGCCCCGGGTTGAGTGTGCGCCAACTCTACAAGAAGCTCGCCAGGCAAGAAATTAGAGTTAGCTTTGCTTCGTTTATTTCTTTTCTTAGGGAACATAAATTGTCAACTCGCCGCCAGCGTCTTAATTATGCTCGGTTGCACGGCATGATTGTTGCCGAGAGAAGGAAGAGGGGAAAAATTGGAATGCCGGTGGATAAATTTGGCGCCCGGACGCCGAAATTAAGGAAAGAAATGGTGGAAAAGGTTATCCGGCAGGGATATCCGGTGAGTGAGGTCTGTAAGGAATTTGGAGTTTCACGGCCAAGTTTTTATAAATGGAAGAGGCGTTACGAAAAGGCCAGAGTTGACGGTCGAGATTTGTTGGAGGCTATGGAAGATCGGGTGGTGGCGGGAGAAAATCATCATCAAAGTTTAAATGAAAAGCTCCAGAAAAAAATTCTGGATTTGGCGGTAATGGTGCCCCACTTCTCTTCCGCCGAGATAGCCCGGAGACTAAAAGGAGTAACCAATCACGGAGTACAGAGGGTTTTGGAGAAAAATGGACTAAGTTTAACGGCACACCGGGAAATATTTGCGAGGCAGGTTAAAGACGGTAAGGTGGCCTATCCGCTTTCCTGGGAAATGAAGCTGGCTTTTGTTTGGGAGAAAATTTGGCGTCTTCCTTCGCCGCCAGCCTTCTTTTTTAGAGATTTTGTTAAGAAGTTCATTCTTTGGGGCTTTTTAATTCTTTTTAGTTTGTTAAGCCTGGTTGGCCTTTACAGCTGGGGGCGAGTCTTGTTTACCACCCCGGGAGCCTCGCCGCTGGGTTTGACTCTGGCTTCTATTAGTTTGCTTATTGGGGGTATTTTCTTTCTTTACTCTTTTAAATACTATATTTCTTTATCTTTGGTGCTTTCTTTTTCCAAGAGAGGAGGGTTTGGAGAAAATAATCATAAAAATCAATCAAACCTAAAATCCGCATTTAGAAATAGATTGCAGGGGCTGGTTCAAGAAGGGAATAGGCCGAGGGGCGTTTTCTCTTATCTTCTTAGGCTGGCCAATCCGGTTATGAGAGGAGTAAATGAAGACAAGGGGAAGGAGAGGCCGGGTTTTTGGTCACATTTTTTTGGATTATCTGGGAGCAGGAAGAAAGATTCGAATGGGGCATTGATTAACGGGGAGATTGGTCAACTAAACTTGGAAAGGAAACCTTTTGTCTCCATTCATTTGCCGATGTACAACGAAAAGAGGGTGGCCAGAAGGTTAATTGAGGCCTGTGCTCAGATAGATTATTTTGATGAAGCAGGCTCTCCCAATTTTGAGATTCTGGTTTGCGACGACAGTACCGATGAGACGACTAGAATTGTTGAGCAAGTAGCGGAGGAGATTAATGCGAGTCTAAACTCCCTAGAGCCAGGCTCTAAAGAACTCCCAGAGCCTGGCTCTTATTCTTCAGGCCCGCGCCGGCTCGTAAGGATTCTCCACCGTCCTACCCGTGCGGGCTTTAAAGGAGGTGCGCTGAAATATGCTCTGGAGAAAATGAATCCCAGAACCGAGTTTGTGGTAGTTTTTGACGCCGATTTTGTCCCCTTTCCAGACACTATTGAACAGTTCTTAAAACATTTTCAATTCGTCTGCCGAGGGTTAAGGTGGTCTAAAATTAAAAAGAGCAAGGTGGCGGCGGTAACCGGTTATCAGTGGCACGTTTTGAACAAGAGTGAGAACTGGATAACCCGCGGGGTAAGGACTGAGTATTCCGGTTCCTATCTTATTGAAAGACCGGCCAGGGAGTTAATGGGGGGGTTAAAGATAATTCACGGATCGGTGTATATGATACGGGCTGATGTTTTAAGAAACATCGGTTGGGGAACTTCGATTACCGAAGACTTTGAACTCACCCTTAGACTCTATGAGAAGGGGTATAGAGTGGTTTTTACTCCCTATGTACAAGCGCCGGCGGAATGTGTTTCCACGCTTAAGAGGTTAATTAGGCAGAGGATGAGGTGGGCTGAGGGACACAGCAATAATATTAAGAAAATGTTTGGGAGGTTGATGTTTGGGAGGTTGATGTTTGGGAGGTGGAGGGAATCTAGGTTAGATGGCCATTCAGCCATTCAACAATCCAGCCATCTAAGACAAAATGGTCAAATGGTCAAATGGTTAAATGGCTTGCTGGGACGTCGATCTGCTGATAATTCTCGCTTTAGTCCTTCCCGTCTTTCATTAGCCGAAAAGATAGAGTTGCTTTTTCTTTCTCCCTATTATCTTCAGGCGGCTCTTTTCCTTATTGGCAACCTTAGCTGGTTAATTGCGGAGCTGGTCTTTAGGGTAAGACTGCCTTTTTGGACATCTATCTGGGGATGGTCTATGGTCTTAACCAATCTCTTTGCTCTGCCGCTGATGAACGGGGTGGGATTGTTTGTGGAAAGAAGCGAGAAGGAAGACTATTTAGGGCTTTTGTCCTTTATTGCCCTATGCTATTTGGTGGTTCCTTTTCAGGCCTATGCGAGTATCAAGGGCTTTTTGGAGAAAGAAGAGGGGACTTGGTTTAGAACTCCCAAAACCGGGAAGGTAACCATTTCGCTGATGAAATCCCGGTTCGCTCGCCTGCTTAAGATATTTTTCCCTTTTGGAGACCAGAAAGCCGCCGAGGAAGAAGGCCCGGCTTTGTCTGCTCAGAGCCCAGCTCTTAAAAGGCTTTCAGAGTTGGGGTCTAAAGGGAAGCTTGGCTTTTGTTCTCCCAGCTTTTCCGGTATTGGGAATGGGTTGAGACCTGTTGGCCATGGGGTATTGGCTGTTTTATTGATCGTTTCGACTCTAATGTATAGCTTTTTGCCGTTAATTGAAAGTGGAGTGGTTCCTGTATCGGCTAAAGGAAAGATAGGGATAGGGGAACAGGAGTCAGGAGCCAGAAGTCAAAAGTCAGAAGTTAGGGATACGGAAACAGCAAACTCGGCGCTAAAGAGCGAGCCCGGTATTGTTTTGACTGATAACAGAAGTGAAAGCTCAAATCTCAAAGCTCAAAGTTCAAAACCACAGTTTAAAACTCAAAGCGGGGACGACAATGAATTAGCAGGAAGTGCAGGTTCAAAACTAAAGGTTGAGGAGCACAATCCTCAAAAGACCCCTGAAAAATTTTATCTTTCTTTGGATCAAGTGGCGGCTATTTTAATTAAAAATGAAGGGGAGAGAACCAATAGGGTGGCGGAAGCAATAGAGTTGGTGGCTAAAGAAGGGGGCGGGGAGTTAAGCCCTGAGTTAAAAGAAGGAGTGGGATCGCCTTTTGGCGGTTGGGGGGGATCTCTTGCCTCTCTAAAGGAAAGACTAAAAAAGGAGTTGGGCAGCCGATTAATTGTGGTTAATGAGGAGAAATTTCTTCCGTACTACTGGCTTCAAGTTGGCGGCAAATATTTGGTTCTGTTGCGGTCCCAAAGTGGGGTTCAGGCCTATATTTTGGATAAAAACTCGCTGCAGATTGCTCTCTTGGAGCTTAAAGATGGATCTGATAAGTTTGAACTTAAAGTATTAAGCAAGCCGGTGTACCAGTACCGGACGGGTTGTAGTAGCGCAACTCACTGTGTGGTGGAAGATGGCCCTGGCGTCGAAGGGAAAGAATCTGGCTCTAGGATTTCCTCAGAGCCGAGCTTGGGGAATTCCCTAGATTTTGACTCTTTTCCTCACCAGGCTCAATTTTGGCACGACTACACCGAGCTTTTCCCGTCGGAAATTAAGGTTGAGAAAAGTTCTGACTATGTTACTTTTACCCAAAGGTACAATCTGGTGGCGGCTGGCGCTAAGTCGGGCAGAGTGGTAGGGGAGACCGAACTGAAGGTTGGATTCAACGGGCAAGAATATATCAATAAGCTGACTTTCAGGCTGGGGGACAATGAAAATGTTAATCGGGTTTTGTGGGAGAATCGGATTGTGGATGCAGGTGGGTGTGCTGCAAATTTAGGAAATGATAATGGGAAGAGGGAGCGTCCTTCTGAGAAAGATGTTCCCTGTCCGGTTACACCGACTGTTGTTCCTACTCCTTTGCCGGAGACGGTTCTAACCCCTTCCTTGTTTACTCCTATTCCTACTCCTACTTCTACTTTATCTCCATTTCCAACTCTAACTCCAACTCCAACTCCAACTCCTATTACCGCCGAGGTGTATTCTGCAACCGATAATAGGGTGACACCCTCATTAGGGGTGTCACCCTATGAAACCCCCACTCCCAGGCCGCAGCCCAGCCCGGCTCCCTCTTCACAAGCCCCGTCTGGCGGGAGTTTGTGGCAGGCGTTGCTGGGGTTTGCTAAATGGTTGCAGCAGACTTTGGGTGGAGGCATAGAAAGGGTGGTTTCAGCGGCTTTGGATTTATTTAGCAAATTGTTTCATGGAGCGCAAATATCTTTTTCCCTGTTTGTTGCCAGACCAGTTCTGGCGGAGGAAAAGGATTCTTCTTTATCTGCCAAATCTTTTGACCCTCTACCACCTGCTGATAGTTTTACCTGCGGCGATGTGGTGATTGACTGGAGTGATTTTATAACTGCCGAGGAAAAGAGCCCGGCTCTTGGGGAATTTTTAGAGCCGGGCTCTGGGGGGTCGGCGGCGAAAGCTACCAGCTACAAGTCTTCGACGGTGAGCTCGGTCGAACCGCTAACAGCTATCAGTTCGCCCGTTATTGCTTTTTACCCCTCCGGTATTCGGGGAGCCTTGGAGGTAGACCCGACGGTGAGTGTGGCAACCGCGACCAATACAATCACGGTTCAAAGCTCTGATTATGACAACTCCGGCTCCACCGGATTTAAACTGGTTTTCGATGATACTAAGGGCGGAACAATTGATGAGTTTTATCATGACTCAGTTGGTTCTGGCAGTACTAATATTGTTTCTGCTAACAGCGGCTATGATGCTCTCTTTGATATTGAATACGGGGCCACTACCCTTTCCGCTGACACAACTGGATCGCTTACCCTGATCGAGGCGGATAATAACAGGGCTGTCATTAAGGCCGTGGGCAATGTGACTGCTAATGATATTGCCACCGTCACCTATACTATTTATCCCGATGGGCAAATATACATGAAGGTTTCTTTAGAAATTCATGACGGCGAAAGAAACGCTGAGGATGATATGTTTTTCTTAATTGAAGACTACGCCGGTTATCAGGCTACCTATTCTTCGGTTGATGATACTAACAAGGCAGCCGCTCTCCTACCAGACGGAGATGGTTTTGATACAGCCCTTATTCCTTATGATAGCTCTATTGTAGGTACAGTTGATGCTGCTCAAAGTTCGGGTAGTGACTACATCATGGTCAAATACGACTCGGCCGCTACCGGCTATGACGATGAGTCCATAGCTACTAGTTCTTGGTTCCTCGACCTTTCTGAAAGCGCTTACACTTCCCCTCTGCTGACTGCCAAAAGAAATGGGTATCGCAATCCCGTCAATTTAGCCGACGGATTAACGATTGGTTCGGAGTGGGACAACAGCACCTTTCGGGTGACTACTTATGAATTTGAGGATGCTGAGTTTAGTGGAGCAAGCTATACATTATCTTTAAATAATAATTTGGCGGAGAATTATTTTACTATGATAAATGGAGCTAATGATCAAACGAGTTCCCGGGGGCCTGACGATGACTGCGTCAGAGTAACTGGGGACCCTCATGGTAATTTTTCGACTGTTACCGACGCTGATCAGATTGAATTAACCCGCGCTTCCTCAGTAAATGATTGGGTTGGAGCAATAACAATAGTTGAGTGTTTACGGGACTGCTCTGATTCGGGTTTTCAACTAAAAGAAGTCAGGGAGGTAGCCCTGCCGGCTGGAACTGCTGGTTCAACTCAATCGGTAACCGATACCTTGTCTGCTGACCATACCGCGAATACTGTTCCGTTTGGGGGGCGTTTCGGCGGCGGTTTTGCTACCAGCTCTACCGGTGCTTCTAATACTACCTATGGTGTAACAAGAGGAATGAAGATTTATAAAGCCGGTACTAATCAGATTAAAATTGACAGGTATGGAGCTGAAAGTGATGTTCCTCAGGCAGGGACAGTAACTGTCTATATTGTTGAGTGGGGTAGTGGCTGGACGGTTCAGAATGTAAATGTAACTGGCACTAATGATGGCGATGGTGTTAATGCCACTGGGGAATATGACACAGCGGCGATTAATTCTGTAGTTCGGGAAAATACCTGGGTCTGGGGTTGTGGTTTTTCTCATGATGATGGCTTGGGTGATGGTGCCATGGGACAAGTGATTACTTTGGGCGATGGAGTTAATGAAAATGCGTCGGAGACAACTGTCGCAGTGGGTTGTGAAGGAGCTCAAATCAGCCCTGGGAGGGACTTTCAGGTTTATGTCATGGAGCATCCTCAACTGAAGGTGGATTGGTCGTTTAAAACAGATGGTGATACTGGGCCATCAAGTGGATATCAAGAACTTAATTATACAATTGCTGGTGCTAGTAACAGCGAAGCATATGATAATGCTTCTTCGGATGTGCGGTATACGGAAGGGTATAGAATTCCTTTGTTTTATACTTCTTCAGGAGGGACAGGCGAGGCTTATTCTCGCTCCGGCGGTTGGGGCTTGAGAATTGATTCAGATACAAATCTTCACTATTGGCGGACTTATGCTGGCCAGCCGTTCGCCGGCTGGGTGCAAATTATTGATTTTGGTTTTGTGAATTACAAAGGCGGGCTAAGCGGCTCCTTTTGGCGACCAGAAGGGGTCTACGGACTAGACGCCACTTCATCAACTGCTTATGACAAAGCCTCAATGGTTCAGTTTGATATAGACGGAGGTACTTATACTCGGTATAAACCAGCTTTTAAGATCAGGAAATGGCGGGATACGGATTTGCCAGCGGCGGTGACGTTGGAGGGAAGCACTTTGTATCCGGGCACTTCTTCTAGTGATTCAGAAAACTACAATGCTTCTTTTAAGCCATTTTCCGAGGCCTGGTTTGATGACAACGGCGCTGAAGATCAGATTGCCGATGGCGGAGATACAGATTCGGCTGATGAATATCTTGGCGAAGCGGAAAATGACTACACCTTAACCGGGCTGGCCGATACCGATTATTTGTACCTGGGTTCCGATGACCAGTTTACCGGCGTTAATTATTATCTTTCCACAAAAGGAACGGGAGGGGCAATTACTTGGCAGTATTGGAACGGAAGTGCTTGGACTA
This sequence comes from candidate division CPR3 bacterium 4484_211, assembly GCA_002084955.1. GTDB lineage: Bacteria > Patescibacteriota > 4484-211 > 4484-211 > 4484-211 > 4484-211. Next base: position 26,814 of record MZGJ01000002.1, read on the forward strand.
ATCTTACCAATATTACAGATGAAGTTAATGGCAGTAAGGACCTATTGACAACTAATGGCAGTTTTTACTTCAGTGAGCCTGCTGATTGGACTGCTAAGACATTAACTTCGGGCAGCGAGGGCATTGCCGGAGAGCGAGAGCTTTATTGGATTAGAGGTGACGTGACCACTTCTTTTACCACCGCGCCGGTAATTGACCGGATGTGGACTGATATTTTAGTGTTCCAATATCTTGGTAATATTTCTTCTGATGATCAAACCTTTGTTATTTCCTCTGATCCAATTCGATTATCTAAAGGCTCTATTCAGATTGACGTGCCCAATCGCTACCGAGCGATTATGAATACGGGAGATACGGATGATTATATAACCTTTTATGATCGGGCTGAGGATGACGCGGCTCCGGACGCAACCCACGAATTCAAGGGACCTTGTGTACTGGAAGGTTCAACCACCTATTGTTTAAGGGATGATGACAGTCGAATTACCACTATTCTGGAAAGCAATTCCACCCGGGTCAAGGTGAGAGTTGAGGGTAAGTTTAACAATGAGGCAGGCAGTGATTATTTAGATGATGAGTCGGCTACGCCCGAGGATTTAACGGTTATTGTTGACTACACTTTTACTACCGAAGGAGTCTTTGTGGAAAACATCACTGATTTTAGGACGACCGGGGTAACTTTGGACGCTGACTCAGGCCATAACGGCTATGAATGGCTAGGTGTTTGGGCCGATGTTACCGATGCGGCTTTTGATGATGCGGCCACGCCGACGATTCTTTATGGTGATGGAGAAACAGAAAGCAATACCAGTACCGATGGGGCCGAGTTTGAAGACACGAACAAGTATGTGGTTATGCCCGGTGCCGGGGCAGATACCTATCAGGATGCCTTTATAGGAATTATGCGAGCCGGTTGGTATGACGACAGCGGGGGCGTGGATGAGTGGCAATGGGATGAGGCTAATGATGGTACTCAGGATCTGATTGCCGCCCAAGAACAAAACCATCTTACGAAAGGTATTCACTATGCCAAATGGTTTTTCCTTATGCTGGCTGAGGATGACTTGGACACTGAAGCGGGAAGAGAGGGCTATGTCAATGACTTCAGAAACCCGGATATTCTCACCTACACCACCGGCTCAGAATGGAACGACGCTTCGGGAGGCTCAGCAGGCTCCGCCCCTGCCCCCGCCAGTCCGGGTCTAAAATTTGATGGGAGTGATGATTATGTAGATATTGGTACTGGACCTACTGGTGTACAAACTGTGGAATTTTGGGTGTATCCAGAAACTACTACCGAATATCTTGTCAATTTAACCAGCACTACTGATTATATCTGGGTTGATGCCGGAACTGTCACCGCCACTGGATTTACTAGCCCTACGATCTACGTTAATGGCGCTGTTTCTAGTACTTTGGTAGCAGATAAATGGCAGCATATAGCGATAACTACGGGTACTGCGGAAAATGCCAGCAACTTGGACATTGGCAGGACTGCAGATGCTAATTATTTAGGAGGCAAAATTGATGAGGTTAGACTGTGGAATGATGTGCGGACCGCAGCTGAGATTCAACAGAATATGTTTAAGCAAATTGATCCTTCATCTGCTAACTTGGTTGGCTACTGGCGTTTTAACGAAAACACTGGCACAACTGCTTTTGATGAAACAACTAATAATAACGATGGGACCTTGACTAACGGGCCAATATGGACCACCGGCTTTGTTCCTGATCACTACAGCGAAGCCGAGGGGATTTATACTGTTGACGCCTCAGGTTCTCAGGTGGAGTTAGATATTGATGGAGGCAGTAATGTTTCTACCTTGCTTAATGGAGCGGTGAGCGCCGGCGCCACTTCAATTACGGTTGACTCTACCACCGGTTTCCCTTCTTCAGGCGTGGCTTATATTGACGGAGATAAATTTTCCTATACAGGAACTACCTCCACCACCTTTACCGGCATTCCTTCTAGTGGAGAACTTTCGGTTATTGGTCATGCGGACAACACTGTTGTTTCTCTAATGAACCGCCACAAACCCCAGTTTAAGATAAGAAAATATCGGGAAAACAGCAAGCCCTCTTCAGTTTCTTTGGAAGGCTCAACTTTAACCGAAGGCACGGATTACAATGTTGATTATAAACCCATCTCCGACGCCTATTTTGCCGATGAGCTGACCTGGTATTCAACATTGGAGAGTGAGTCGGCAATTACTAGTCCCGACGTAGGTAGCGGGGGAACAAACAGTGGAGCAACATTTACTGCTGGGAGATATGGTAATGGTGCTTTGATGGATGCCAGCGGAGAAGACTTTCATATTCCCAGCTCTAATTTTTCTAAATCTGCCAGTGCGATTGAGTTTTGGTTTAAACCCGATTGGGATTTTACAGACAATGATAACCATGTACTTGTAGGGAACTACTATGATTCTTCTAATCTGTGGTATCTGTATAAATTGGGCGATGGGACATCAAGTTATCTAAGATTTCGTGCCACCTCCAATGGGGTTAATTGCAACTATTATATCAATTATCCCGAGATTAACTGGAGTGCCAATGAGTGGGTTCATATCAGAATGCAGTGGGATGATAGTGCTCCCTTAGCCACTCAACAAAGGGTTTTCATTAATGGAGTAGAGCCTTCCCATACTGATGATACTGATGACTTAGACACAAGTTCTTGGACATGGAATGCCAATTGGACTATTAGCAGTGGTTCGGCAGGCTTTGATGCGGGTGGAATTTTTGATGAGATCAAAGTTTATAACCTAGCAGATACTCCGACAAGCCTTGCCCAGGGCGGCGACACGGCTGATTCTGATGAATACCTTTTCTCTGAAACTCGTGATTATACTTTGGATTTTGAACCCGTGGACAGCAATAATAGAGGAGAGTATGTATTTTTTGGCTCTGATTCCATGTTTTCCGGGATTAATGTTGATTTAGAGACCAACGGCGCTACCGGCGGAACCCTTAATCTTGACTGGGAATACTGGGATGGGGATAGCTGGGCTAACCTGGAAAGCATCTCCGGCTTTACCGATGGAACCAATAACTTAACCCAGGATGGCGCTGTTTATTGGGATGAAACTCCCACCAACTGGCGGCCTTACTCGGTTAATGGCTCTACCGATCTTTACTATATCCGGGCTTCTCTTAATAATTCCTCGGGCACCTATACCACCAATCCAGTGGAGAATTTCATCAAGACAGATATTTTAATTTTGCAGTATCTTGGCGATATTACCAGCAATGACCAGACATTGGTGGTGGTGCCGGAATATCTTTGGCCATTTTTGGGGGTTGTGCCGGCCTTGCCTGGCTTGTTGCGGCGAAGGAGGAAGAAGCGTAAAATTTAGGCAACTTAAGTATCTTAAGAGGCTTACGGATCCCGCGCAGAGCGCGGTATAAAGAAAAAATGCAACCTTATAAGAAGCTTTTTACCTATTGGTATTCTCTGATAATTTATGACCTAACGGTCAAATTCTGCAATCGTTGGATCAGGAGTTGGAAACTCAGGGAGCAAATGAATGGCGCCGCCCGTTCGGGCAAACAAAACATTGTCGAGGGCTCGGAGGGGATGGCGACTAGTTTAAAGACGGGAATTAAGCTAACCAATGTAGCTAAGGCTAGTATAGAGGAGCTTTTGGGAGACCTGGAGGATTTTTTAAGACAGCGGGGACTAACGCGCTGGTCGAAAGACGACCAGCGTGTTAAAGTTTTTCGCGGTAAAGCCGCAAAACTCGTAAGTAACTTAAGTAGCTTAAGTAATTTACGACTCCCTGCAAAGCAGGTAGAAGAAAAGCAGCGCAAGCTGCTAGGGCAGCTGGGGCTACCCAGAGAATCTGAGGAAGCAGCCAACTTACTGCTCACTTTATGCCACCAAGCTACTTATCTTTTAAATAAGCAAGTAAAGTCCCTTGAGAAAAAGCATCAAACAGAAGGTGGTTACAGTGAGAAGCTTTACCAACGCCGGATTAAGTACCGGAAAGGTTGACACCGAAAATAGCTTTTCCATACAATAAACTCAATGTCTAAGCAAAATCCTGTAGACCAGGTTCTGGAGGAGTTGGTAGGGAAGTATCGTAAAGAATTGGGACTTTTTCTCTTAAGCATTATTGTTTTGGGCGGGTTTACTCTTTCGATTTTATTTTCACGAACACAACAAAAACAACCAGTTGAGGTAAAAGAGACAGGTAAATCTTTATCGGCGGAAGTTTCTGTAAGCCCGGCTAAATTATCTAAAATTTTGGTTGATGTTTCTGGAGCTGTTAATCAGGCCGGTGTTTATGAATTGGAGGAGGGGAGTAGGGTTAAATCAGCCCTCGATGCCGCCGGCGGGTTGTCCGATCAGGCCGATTTAGACTTTGTCGCCCGGGAAATTAATCTGGCTCAGGAACTTGTGGATGGACAAAAGGTTTATATCCCAGCCAAGGAAGAAGTCCGAGCAGAGGTCGCTGGCGCTTGCCAATTGGGAGTGATAGGCGGCGGCAATTCTAGTGCGGCCGCTTTAAGCTCCGGTGGCGCCAAGTCAACAGCGCCGGTTGGCGGAAAGATTAATATTAATACTGCATCTCAAGATGAGTTGGAGAGCCTGTCTGGAATTGGTGCGGTTAAAGCTGCGGCCGTAATAGCCTATCGCAAGGAGCATGGTAATTTTAAGACAATCGAAGAGATTATGAAAGTTTCGGGTATTGCCGAAGGAATTTTTGCGAAAATAAAGGATAGGATAGCGGTTCATGGTCAGTAATTAGTGGTTAGTAGAATTGTGGCCGGGGTGTGACTTTAGGATTTAACTGTGGAGCTTCACCGTCTTGGAAATAGCAGTTTCTTTTCTTGCAGGACTACGTGCTTGAAGAGAAGCAAAGTCGTAAAATGTCAAATTAAAAATGCCCAATGTCAAACCAAATCCAAATGACAAATTTCAAACAAGGTCCAAATTCTAAACGCTGGAAAATTTTGGTTATTTGAATTTTGGATTTTGAATTTGTTTGTGATTTGGTGCTTGGTTATTGTCATTATGGCTGGGACATAATGCTGCACTTTATTTGTAATAGCAGGTTCTTGCCGTGTACCGAATGGTGCTGCGGTTAGTCCGCAATCTTAAGCGCGCAATAATTGTAGTAATAATCATGCGAATGAGGTGACACCCTCAAAGAGGGTGTCACCCTGACAATTTTATCAACGTGCCCCCCATTCTTATCATCAGCTTGGGTTTTATCGCCGGCGTATTATTTTCTCCCTTTTTTGCCGCCTGCTACAACGGCTTTATTTTCGCCGTGATTATCGTTTTCACTGTTTTAGTTGTTTGGGTTTTCCGTTGCGAGCAGGTGGTGGTTCTTTGGGGAATAGCCTTGATAAGCTTTCTTTTAGGGGTTATTCGTTATTGTCAATCTCTTCCTGGAACTGATTCCGGCTGGATTTCGTTTTATAATGGCCGGAAAGTTGTTCTTGAGGGTACCGTATCCGAGCCGCCGGAAGAAAGAGGCAAAACAGTTAAAGCAATCCTTTCGTCATTGGGAGTTGGCATTCTTCCCTTAACAGGTGATAAGGCGGTTTGTCAGACGAAAGGGAAAGTTTTGGCCGCTCTTAGGGGAAAAGAACTAAGTCTAAACTATGGTGATCGGCTGCGGCTGCAAGGCGCACTGCGCGAGCCGCCCATTTTGGAAGAGTTTTCCTATAAGGAATATTTGGAGACCCGGGGCGTTTATTCGTTGATGGAGTTTCCCGCCGAAGTTGAGATAATTAGCCATGATCGGGGTAATCCTATTTTAGCCCTTCTTTATAGTTTGCGCAATGAATTTCAAAAGCGGCTGGAATTATTTTTCCCCGAGCCGCACGCATCACTGTTGGCGGGGATAGTTTTGGGCATAAAGAGAAACTTTTCCAGTTCGTTTTACGAGGCGATGAGAGCTACCGGGGTTTTGCATATTATTGTTGCCTCAGGGTTTAATATTAGCCTTCTTATTGATAAGGTAGCTCCCATAGTGGCTGGGAAAGGACGCTTAAAACAGACTGTTGTTCTGGCGATTTTAGTATTTGCCTATACCATTATTGCCGGCTTTCAACCGCCAATTGTGAGAGCCGCGATAACAGGAGCAATTGCCTATTTGGCACTTGTTACCGGCAGGCGCAAGCACGGACTGCTAATGATGATTTTGTCCGCATCAATTATGTTGTTTTTTAATCCTTTTCTTTATAGGAATCTAAGTTTTCAGCTGTCTTTTGGGGCCACCTCGGCTCTAATTTTGGTCTTCCCTTATTTGCAGGGGAAATTCCCTTTTTTACCCGGGGAAGTTGGTGATGCTTTGGGTACTACTTTGGCGGTCCAGTTAATGCTTACTCCCTGGATTGTTTATAAGTTCTCCTCGGTGTCTCTGGTTGCCCCAGTAGTTAATATGGCGGTTTTGCCGGTGATAGGTCAGTTGATGTTGTACGGTTTAATTTGGTTAGGCTTTTCCTTTCTCGGTCCCAGAACCTTGGTAACCTTTTCGGCTTGGTTTTTGTGGGCCGTTGTGGAATATTTTGTACGGGTGGTTGAGTTGTTTGGCGGCTTATCGTGGGCTGGCTTGGCCGGATTAAAAATAAGTATCTGGGTGGTGATGGCGTATTATTTAGTTTTGACTTGGTGCCTCTGGAAGCTGCGAAGAAAGGCAGTAGCGAGTAGTAAGGATAATTAGCGGCCAATAATTGGCATTCCCTGGCGGCATACTGCTTGCTGTTGTCTTCTGTTTCTTATGGGTATATGGGGATTAGAGGATAAAATTAGTAGCTTTTTCTCAACAGAGATTACCCACCGGCGCATTTTATTGGCGCTTGCTTTGCTCGCCCTTATTGTCTGGCTTATTGTCTTAACTTGGCCGGATCATAAATTGCATCTTTATTTTCTTGATGTCGGTCAGGGAGACAGCATATTTATCCGCACGCCTGGGAATTATAAGATTTTGGTTGACGGAGGACCAGATAACTCCGTGCTTGAGCAGCTTTCTGGTATTTTACCTTTTTATGACCGCCAGATAGATTTAATGATTCTTACCCACCCGCACGCGGATCATGTAACGGGTCTGAGTGCTGTTTTGGAAAGATATCGTGTTGATAAAGTAGTTTATAATCCTGTGCCATACAGTTCCAGTGAATATCAGAGGTTTAAAGACCAGGTAGAAGGCTTGGAAATAGAAAGAAGTATGTTTACACGGGGTCAAAAAATTGAACTGACGGACGGGGTAAGTTTAACTTGTTTTTGGCCCCTTAAACAGGAAACATTTATGGAACTGGAAGACGTTAATAAGGCCTCTATGGTAATTAGGCTTGACTACAGCGATTTTTCCTCTTTGTTAACTGCAGATGCGGAGTTTGGGGAAATTCCTCAGTTGGATAATTGGTTGTGGAAGCCGGTAGCCGTTCTTAAAGTGCCCCATCAGGGGAGTAGGGGAGCGGTTACCGAGAGAGCCCTATCTAGCCTGCGGCCTAAATTGGCGGTGATTTCGGTGGGCGAGAATAAGTTTGGCCATCCGGTGAATACAGAGATTTCCAAGTTGGAGGCGGCTGGAGCAAAGGTTTTAAGAACCGACCAGAACGGGACAATAGAAGTTGTTAGTGACGGGGAGAGATGGTATTATAGGAGCGAGAAATGGAGGTAGGAGGTGGAGCTTTGCCCAATCGCTTAATTATCTAAATTTTTATGACTTATAATAAATCGCCTTTTTCTGGTTTAATTAACCAATTCGCCGTTAAATATCAAATCCAGCTCTTGATTGCTAGGGCGTTGAAGCGGCTGTTTGAGATAGAGCTGAGCGCGGAGGAGATAGAGGTAAAACACCCGCAGAAAGAGAAATTTGGCGATTATTCTACTAATATTGGTATGGTCTTGGCCAAAAGATTGAAAAAATCTCCCCGGGAAGTTGCCGCATTGCTGGAAAAGTCAATTGGAGAGGGTGAGGAATTGGAAGGAGTGCTGGAATCGGTGGAGGCGGCTGGAGAAGGCTTTTTAAATTTTAAATTGTCCCGAAGGTGGCTGATTAAGCAGCTAAAGGAAGTTATTGAGCGGGGGGATAAATTCGGCAGTACCCAGTTGGGTAAAGGGAAGTGTGAAATGGTTGAGTTTTGCCAGGCTAACACCAATAAGCATTTTCATGTCGGCCATTTAAGAAATATTAGTTTGGGTGAATCACTTTGCCGTCTTATGGAATTCAATGGTTTTAAGGTGTGGAGAACAAATTATCAGGGTGATATTGGCCTCCATGTGGCCAAGACGATTTGGGCAATTCTAAAAGACGGTCAAGAAGACAAAATTGATCAGCTTTTGGGAGAAGAATTAATGGACTTCCTGTCGGGTATCTATGTTAAAGGCGCCAGTGCCTATAGGGAAGATGAAAATGCAAGGGAGGAGATTGATGATCTTAATAAACGAATCTATGAAGCCAGGGAGAAGAGAGAAGGGGAGTTGTATGATTTATGGGAGAAAATGAGGAGAAAAGCTTTGGATTACTTTGATGTTCTTTACAAACTGCTAGGGACCCATTTTGATAAACTTTATTTTGATAGTGATGTTGTGGCCGGCCGAGAAGATGTACTGGAAGGATTAAAGCAGGGGGTATTTGAAGAAAGTGACGGGGCAATTATTTTTAGGGGGGAGAAATATGGCTTACATACGAGGGTGTTTATAAATAGTCGGGGTGTGCCTACTTATGATGCTAAAGATATTAGACTGGCTAAAATAAAGGCTGAAGATTTTAATTTTGAGCATTCCATTTTGGTAACGGCGGAAGAACACAAGGAATACTGGAGGGTTATTTTTAAAGTTTTGGAACTCTTAAAGATAATTAATCGGGGATCGTATTTTCATCGCACCTATGGTTTTGTAAATTTGGGGCGGGAGGGCAGAACAATGAAGATGTCTTCGCGGCTTGGAAATGTGGTTACACTGGTAGATCTGATTAGAGAGGCCGAGTTGAGAATTAGGGGCTATTTAGATGAAAATAGAAAGAAATACACTTCTGAGCAGGTGATGAATATTGCAGAGAAAGTTGCCGTGGGGGCGCTTAAGTATTCTATGCTTAAAATTGAGCCGGAAAAGTCAATCGCTTTTAATTTAGATAAGAGTGTTTCTTTTGAGGGCGATTCAGCTCCCTATTTGCAATATACTTACGCACGAGCCAGGTCAGTTCTTCGTAAAGGTTTTGCCGGGGATGCGGCGGCGAACTTTAGTTTGCGTTTCTGCTCGCACACAATTGAGCGCGCAGTGAATTGTGTTGTTACAGAAGAGGCTGACGCTCTTTTGAGGGCATTTTATAAATTCCCAGAGGTGGTTAATGATGCGACCAGATTTTTAGAACCGCATCGACTTTGCCCATTTCTGTTTGGTTTGGCGCAAAAGTTTAACGTTTTTTATCAAAAGGTGCCTGTTTTGAAAGCGGAAGATAAGGAATTGAGAGACTTTCGTCTACTCCTAACAGAAGTTGCCTCGCAAATATTAAAGAACGGCTTGTACTTGTTGGGGATCGAGGTGTTGGAGGAAATGTGAGGAAAAGTAAGTAGTAAGCAAGATAGGGGGTAAATATGGCCGGGACATAATTTAAAGCTTTAACTGTGAAGCTTCACCATCTTGGAAACAGCAGTTTCTTTTCTTGCAGGACTACGCGCTTGAAGAGAAACAAAGTCGTAAAGTGTCAATTAAAAATACCCAATGTTAAACCAAGTCCAAATGACAAATTTCAAACAAGGCCCAAATTCTAAACGCTGGAAAGTTTTGGTTATTTGAATTCTGGATTTGTTTGTAATTTAGTGCTTGGTTATTGTCATTATAACTGAGTTGGGTAATTTAGCGATCTACTCTCTGTATATAAATATATCAGTGGGTATAAAAACATGTCATGTTTTTAAGTAAAAAAAGAGGGCCGGGGAGGCCGCCCAAAAGCAGGTCAACTGGAGTAAAACTAAGATTGGGAATTCTCTTTTTGGGGATGGTGACTATATTGGGATTGCTGTTTAGGGGTGGATACCTCACGCAGAAGACTGCCGCCAATTTGGGGAGGGATGTTTTAGGGATGGTATATGAGCAGGAAGGACGAGGAACTATCAATTTGGAATTATTATTAAACAAACTGTTTAATCGAGGAGAAGATTTTTTAAAAAGGTACATGCGGGAGTCTGTTGGGGGAGGGAAGGGTCTATCTGACAAAGAGCTGGTGAATTTTAAGTTTGCTGTTGTGGCCGATTCCTCTCAGGATACGGTGTTTTTCCCCAAAATTTTGTCTCGGATACAATCCTTAGGGGTAGACTTTTTCCTTCATCTGGGGGACCTTACCAAAGATGGGGATCTTGCTGAACTTAGAGAATCTAAGGCCATAATGGATAAAACAGGCTTAGACTATTATGTTATTCCCGGGGACCATGATCTAAATTGGTTTCCCGACCACAGTCTGCAGAACTTTAAGGCAGTTTTTAAGGGGACAACCTATTCAAGTTTTATTCATAAAAATACGGCCTTTATTTTGTTAGACAATAGTGACCATGAAAGAGGCATGTCTAGACAACAAATGGAATGGTTAGAAGAACGCTTCCGGCAAATTTCTGAATTAAAGTTGGAGAAAATTTTTGTTTTTACTCATATCCCTCTTTATAACGAACTTTTCCCCAGTAAGGTCATGGGGCAGGGCAGAGACGGAGAAGGGGTTGGGGCTCAAAGAGACTATCTGCTGGGTCTTTTTAAGGATTTCGGTGTTGACTACATATTTTCTGGTGATGTTCATCATTTTTCCCAATACTTTGAGCCGAAAACCGGGCTTAAAATGGTTACGGTGGGCGCGGCCTGCGGCGAATCGTGTAAGAGTTTTCTGCCCCAGTATGTACTGGTGACGGTTTACAAGGATGGTAGAATAGACATTATTCCCAAACCGTATAGGGAATTAGAGGATGTAAGGACCAGTGATTAGCGGCGAACTTCCTTTTTTCGCCCGCTGTTTGCAACATGCCGATAAGAAAGGAAAGAACATTTATTGCGGTTAAATCTGACGGCATCCAGCGGCACCTGATTGGTGAGGTTATTCAACGTTTTGAGCGTCGGGGTATGAAATTGGTAGCCTGTAAAATGGTGGTTCCTACCGAGGAGGATTTGGGAAAGCAATACCCTGATGAAGAGTGGTGGTACCGCAATGTGGGAGAAAAGACGCTTAAAAGTCGACGGGAGAAGGGTATTGAGGATAACCGCAAGCCGGAGGAGATTGGCAGATGGGTAAGGCAGATGATAATTGACGATGTTTGCGGCAAGCCGATGTTGGTGATGGTCTGGGAAGGAGCGCATGCGGTGGCTTTGGGGAGGAAAACCGCCGGCTCAACTAATCCGTTAGATGCCGATGTGGGGACAATTCGGGGAGATTACACAGTTGAGTCATACGAGGTGGCCGACCATTTGGGGCATCCCATCCGCAATATCTTGCACGCCTCCGGTTCTGTGGAGGAAGCGGAAAAAGAGATTGGTATTTACTTTAGGAAGGAGGAAATTGTTAGCTATCCTTTAATTGTTGAGGAGGTGCTGTACGGTTCGGGGTGGGGGAGAGTTGAGGAGTTTTTAGCGGAGGCTAGGAGAAATGTAAAGACGAAAAAAACAGCAGAGGAGACTTTGGAGGAGAAAGCCAGCGAGGATTTTATGAGTAGAATTAGAAAATTGTGGCGGCGAGCTTTTGGATAATTCTGGCTGTTGCCGTTGGCGCGTTTAGCGAGTAGACTGGTTTTCCCTGCCAGGTGGCAGTTTGTGGTTTCTTTTTAGCTGAAATTCTTCCCTTTTTATCTTTTGAATATTCGGTGATAAGATTTAGACTTTCTTGATTTTCCTGAAATTTGTTTACTGGAATATCAGTGCGCATTCTAATGTAGGTGATTTTAGAGCTTTGCTCTTTACACACCCTTTTTTTTAACTCTTTAGCAATCTTTTCGAATTCCTGCCGGCGTTTGTAAATTGCCGGTGAGAGTTGATCGCCCATTTTCCTAATTAGGGGAATACCGCATTTTGGACAGACTAAATAGAATTCTTTGGTCTTATTGTTAAAGCTGATGTTCTCTAATACCGGGGTAAGGATGTTGTCAGTAAAACCACATTTTGGACAAATACGGCGTGATTCTAATCGCGCGTCCAAAATTTCGTTGGCGACGTCAATTTCTAGGAATATCACTCTGTAGCCCTGATTGCCAAGCTGGTGGCTTTTCTTTATAACAAGGGGTATTTGATTTAGCTTGCGAGGTATTCCATCAAAAAGAACGGATTTATCGGGGGGCAGATCGACGAGCAGGTTTTTGAATATAGTTTTTACGCTGGGGAGTGAAAGCAGGTTGCTGACCGAAGATTTTTCCAGGTCGGTAATTAATTCTCTGCTCCATTTTCTTACCGCTTTGTTTTTGTTTAAGCAGATTTCTTCTTGAAGGTTCCTTACCGTTTCTCCAAAGCTGAGATTAATAAATTTTTTAGGGAAGGTCTCCATGAGATATTGAATGTAGGTGCTCTTGCCGGCCATTTTTTTTGTTAAGAAGAAAATGAATATCCGGTGGGTTTGTAGGTGTAGATTTAACTTTTTATACGCTAGACCGGCCTTTTTCTTGATGGAATACACATTTTCCTGTAGGGGTCTGACCATAGTGGCAATTATATCATTCTGTCTTGTTGGGTAAAGTAAGGAGGTGGTGGTACAATAAATGTAGTATCTAGGTGGCTCAGTTGGCTGGTGTGACCTGATGGGTATTGGATATGTTCGAGGGAAATAGTGCGGGGATTGGCGCAGTTGGCTAGCGCGCACGCATGGGGTGCGTGAGGTCCCGGGTTCAAGTCCCGGATCCCCGACCAAGCCCTAGTAGCTCAATTGGATAGAGCATCCCCCTCCTAAGGGGAAGGTTGCAGGTTCAATTCCTGCCTAGGGTACCACGCGGGGTGTGGCTCAGTTGGCTAGAGCGCGGGCATCGGGAGCCCGAGGCCGTGGGTTCAAGTCCCACCACCCCGACCATAATTGACTTTTTGAAAATTTGGAAGTGATTGATTGCCTACTCCGCTTCACTAACTTAGAAGAACGCCGCCTCCTCCTGTCCTCTGTATCCGCTCTCGGCTGAGTGAAACAAGGGAAAAGAAAAGAAGATTGCGCTTGCCCCACCCAGCCCGTGCACGCGCAACGATGGGGAACTCCCTAATTTTTGCTTGACTGAATTTTGATTGTAAATTATCATTATAGTAGATAGGATTGAGATAATACATTTTAACCTATCTATTACAATAGTATATCTGGGGTGAGCATATGTCAAGCAAAAATCCCATTTCCAAAATAGGAAAAAATATTAAAAGAATTAGGCAAGCAAAAGGCATTTCGCAGGATAGGTTGTCAAAGCGAGCAGATTTAGCGTTAAATACAATTGTAAACATTGAATCAGGCAAAAACTCGAATCCAACAATAGAGACGCTTAAGAAAATAGCCGATGCTTTAGAAGTTTCAATTGAGGAGCTGTTAAAATAAATATGTCAACCACAAAGACAATGTCACAGGTGAGAATTTCAAAAACTTTTGAAACATCTCTCAATGGGGCAGATTTACCATTTGCTAATGTTAGGGAATACGAGAGGATAAAACGTGTCCATAGCTTACATCCTTATTTAGGAAAATTTATCCCCCAATTAGTTGAAGTATTTTTAAAGCACTATTTTAAAAAAAGGAGATTGGATTCTTGACCCATTTTTAGGATCAGGCACAACTTTAATTGAAGCTAATGTTTTAGGAATGCACTCTGTGGGCATCGAAATTTCGGAAATTAATTGTCTTATTGCAAAAGCACAAACTCAAAAAGTTTTAAACTAATAAAATTAAGGATTTAAAAATTATGTTAAATAGTCTACAAGTACAAATTTGGTTAGTAATAGGAAGTATAGAGAACTGGATGACTGCCCTGTCACAGCCTCTCCCTGTGTGGGGACTTAAGGAAAGTTATTATGGACAATTTAATTCCTTAGCAATGAATGATTTGTGTATCTTTTATGTTAAATCTCCAATTAAAGGAGTGATCGGCGTTGGGCTTGTAAAGGATAAATACATCGATAGGACCAATAAAATATGGAAAGAGGAGATTGAGAAGAAAAAAGTTATATGGCCATTAAGATTTCGCTTGCAAGTTCTAAATGTTCTTCCTTTTGAAGCTTGGCAAGGTAAAGAGGGGAAACTTACTCCGGTAAGCATTTCTGATTTACCAATAATATGGCAGATAGGATTTCAACAGTTACCACCCCAAAAAAGCACTTGGGTTTTGGAGAAAATAAGAAAATCATGGGGGGTTAGTGATTTCATTAAAGGAGCAACAATACTAAGGATGCCATTGTCTATTAAACATGTAGATTATGGTAAAGAGAAGGAGGAATTTACTCCGGGCCACAAAGAAATTCAGCGATTACTAGCAGAAACAGGAAAAATGCAACATTTCTTTTCGGAAACAGAATACAAATTACCAGTTGCTGGTGAAGATAAACGTCTAGATGTAGTTTGGAAAAGAGAGTTTAGTGGGGTTCCGACTTATGCATTTGAGGTAGAAATTTCTCGAAATATAGAGAAAGCCCTTGCAAGACTTAAAGTAGCTTTCGGTTTATGGAATACAAAACCTCGGTTAATTGTTCCAGAATCTGATTTTGAGAAAGTCAAATTTTATTTGGACAGAGAAAGTAAAAACTTTCGTAAAGAATTTTTCTTTTTTGAACCAGAAGGAGTTAATAAAATACTAACAGCGAAATTAAAACTGCGAGACATAGAAGAAATGTATAAAATTTGGTAGTTTCTCTAGATAAGTCAATATAGATAAATCAATATTCCTATGAAGAATCTTTTTGTAATCTCTATAAAAGATATCCAGTATCTCGCTCAGAAGAAGATCAGGAGAAAGTTAACAATCGAAGAAATAGAGCAAGTACAGAAAGGGTTAGAATTTGGATTGGAATGCTGGGAAGAAGTAGCCAGTGCAGCGATTGAGGAAATTGCCGGAAATAAAGACAGTAAAACCAAACATTGACGTTTTTAAAAGCGTAAAAAGGCAACTTCTGGAATGGGTTGCCATGAGAGCAAGCAAAGATGGCAATGTAAAAATAAAAACCATTCTTGCTATACCATATAATCCTTACGAGCCGGAACCTTACGAGCGCTGGACACTTCAAGGCTTATTTGATTTAGAACACGAAGTAATGGTTGGAGAAGAATTTTGGGATTTTCTTGGCGGGAAAGGGACATATGAAGATTTGTTAAATGTTTTTGAAGAGGCCGGACTTGAGTTATATGACGAAATTGACGAAAAGATGAGAAGTATAAAAAACAAAAATTAGTTTTTTCATTATGGACATATCAAATATCAACGGCTATACACTCAAGAATCTAAATAAAATCAATATTGTTTTAGGTTAAAACGGTTGCGGCAAAAGCACATTGCTAAGAATAGTTGAGCAAGGGCTTAACTCACAATCGGGCACTTATGGAAAGACGAAATATATAACACCAAAAAGAGGCGGTGTGCTTACATATGAAGCTGGAATTGAGCAAAATCTGGCTAATGACACAAATTGGCTACTAAATCAAAGGAGACGTAATTGGGCAACAGGGTTTAGGCAACAAAGAGTAGCTTACTTTACTGACCCTGACGGCAATCTTTGGGAAATTTCGCAATGGGTAAAATAGGATTAACATGAGATATTATTTCATTGGCAGGTACCGAGAAATTGATAAAGATCTTTTTGTCAACGCTCAAGAACAAGACTTAGGTGAAATCCATAAATATCTTCAAACCGATGCCAAACTATGCGAAAATTTCAAATACAAGGTTTTTGACACAAGGACAAAGAAACAGAAAGAAGATCCTTTTCATAGTGTCAGTAGGGCGAGTGCTCGTTTTGACGAGTTAACCATTTATCGCTTTTGGAAGCCTCCTGAGGATCCTCATTTCCCTCACGAAATAACTCATTTGGTCGCTCATACTTGGGGGAAATCCTACTTTTGGCAGGTTGAGCTTGATACTTATGACAACCAAAAAATAGAAAGAAAAATTGCCATGCTTTCAACTTCTTTCATGCAGGAAGGATTGGCTATTGCGGTGGATGAGATAGTTTTCAAGAGAAAACTGTTGGAAGGCAAAAAAGAAAAATTTGTTGACGAATGGTGTAGAAAAAATGAAAGTCGGCTATCTTCCATTTCGCTTAAAGATGTGATTAGTTTTGATGGTTTTTGTTCGATAGAAAACTCAATAGTAGTTCCCTTTGCAGGTAGTTTTTCAAAATATTTACTTTTAAATTTCGGTGTTAAAAAATTTAAAAGAATGTATGTTGCCTTGAAGGAAACCCTTTCGCCTCAGGAAAATATTGCTATATTAGAAAGAGTTTATCAGAAAAAGGAAAGTCAGCTTTTGAGGGAATGGTATGAGTATATATTAGATTTTCCGCAAACGGGCTATGAGGCTTAACTATAGAAAAATTTTTCGTCTTGGCTCAGGACTACCTTTTCATTTTGATGGCACCTTTCACAAACCCATAATTGTTTCAACAATGGGGGTCGATGGTAAATAGTTCGGGGCTAGAGATATTTTCTAGAGCGAATGGATGAGGTTGTAGATAGTTTTGTGTTTGTGTATCCCATAAAGTTGGGTCATGGCGGTAAAATTAAGTGCCCCAGATAAACTTTTAAAGCCTCGTACCGTTTTGTATTGTATCTTTGTCCTCCCGATTGCCTGTGCATAACAACGATTATGAAATTACCCGAAATAGATGATAGAATACGATATGTTAGGCCTGTTCTTCTAGATGAGGTTTCGGTTAGATTAGGTCCCTGGAGTGGATACAATGCTCTGGCACATCACCGAAATGTGCGGGATAAACTCCGCCCGAAACAGGCGGCGAGACGGTGGGCAGATTTCTGCTGTTCGCGGCGGAAATTGTTGCTCAAAGCAGGTTCGAGCAGCATCGTTTGGTAATTGCGACCATGGAAAATGGGTTTTTAACATAATGAAGATGAAGACAAAACTTGCTTCTACAACTGCCGCTGACAATTTTGGATTAGAGCAGGGTGAAGAGGTAAAACTGGCTACCCGCAAGCACTGGTATGTTTTTAGAACTCCTTTTTTGCTAAGTTTCTTTTTGCCGTTTGTCTTTCTTTCCGCAACCTTTTTTTTGGATCACCTTGCCTGGCCGCAGCAGCTAACAAGTATTCTGGTGCAGTTTTTTCTAATTTTGTCTTTGATTTGCTTTGTGATAGGGGGGCTGGCGTTTTTTTGGACTTTGTTTTTGTGGTCAAGGACAATTTATTTGGTTACCAGTAAGCGGTTAATTTTAATTAATCAGAGAGGGCTTTTTTCCAGAGATCGGAGGGAGACTTCTTTAGATATGATCCAGGATGTTAAGGCCAAAGTTGGTGGTTTTCAAGCGGCACTGTACGGCTTTGGTGATGTGGTGGTGCAAATTTCGTCTCAGGAGGCCCAGCTTACTTTAACAAAGGTAAGTAAGCCCTATTTTGTCCAGAGGGTGATTATGCGAGAGGCCCGGCTAAAGAATGGCAAATCAAGCGCCAACCTTGGGGCAACGAGTCTTTACGAATAATTGCTTGTAGTTATTTGCGGCTCCTTTTTATGCGGCTTATTTCCCCATGAGCCGGAAAGCCGCACTGGCAAGGGGGCTTTACTGTTCTTATCTGAGGCTGATGGAATAGAGGTTGTAGACTTTGGTTTCTGGATTAAAGGTGGTTAGAATAGCCACTTTTGTTCCGTTGGAAAAGGGAAATACATAATCTCCTTTAATTGTTCCCGAAAAAAATTCGTTTTTGTTTTGCCCGTCGGCTTCAATTAGACTTAGCTTGCCTTTTTCGGCTTCTTTAGACTCCTTCTCTAAGATAATTAGATGTTTGCTGTCTGGATACCAGACAAGTTTGGTAAATTTAGCTTTGTCTGCTTGGTAGGTGTTATATTCTTTGTAGTGGATGGATTGAGGAGTTGTGGAGGGCGAGATTTGATTGTTGGGTGCAGTTGAGGGGTTAAGATCCAGAACTTTATAGAAGACTTGGTTTTCGGTGATCTCTTTGTACACCACGGCGTTGCGGTTCGGAGACCATAGAGGATTGGTTACCGTGCTTAGGCGGGCAATAGTTTCCTGACTTAGGTTTTGGAGATTCTTTTCCTGCAGGGCCTCTGTTTCCTCCTGCCATTCTTGTTCAAGTTTCTCTAAATTGCCGACTTTCTGCAAGCTTTTAGAATCAACATTAAAGGTAAAGGCGGTAATTTGTGGTTTGTTTTGAAGTGAGGGTGTATTAAGCTTAAGAAGAATTTCTCGGCTGTCTGGAGACCACTGCTTTGTGCTTTGGGAGTAGGCGTATTCTTTGGTGTCAGTGAGTAATTGGCGGGGTTTCGAGGCGAGGTTAAAGGGTCTTTCAACGATATCCAAGAGCCAAAGAGAAGACAGCCCATTTTCCGGGGCGGTAAAGAGAACTCTTTGACGGTCAGGGCTAATAATTGGATTAAGTACTCCGGTGTAGGTTAGTGGTTTTAGTTCTGGGAAAAGGGGTGCAAGCAGGGCCTCGACCTCACTTACCAATTCCTTGCGGATGATAATCTCCCTTTGCCAGTGGTGGTAGCCTTGTTTTTCTACCTTTAAAGTGTATCTTCCGGGACTGAGTGCACTGATTGAGCTGTTGGTGGCTCCGTATTTTTTATCGTTTAGGTAAATAAGCGCCCCATCGGGGATAGAGCGAACGACTAGAATGCCTGTCCCCTCAATTTGCCTTTTCCTAAAGTCAAACTGATAGCCGCGGGCCAGATAGAAAATAATTAGGAAACTTATAATTAGGCCAATGCCCAAGAGGGCAGAAATAAGAGATTCTTTTTTCAGCATGGTATTTTCCATGTTATCATAGTGTTTCTCAGTTTTCCAATGATATAATGAATACTAACGGTAAACTGATTACTCTTTGTCTTTGAACCAGAAAGCCACGTCGGCAAGGAGGAGGCTTTCGGTTCAGGGTTTTCGCCCTACAGGAGTGAAATCCTGCAAGAAAAATACATCCGTTTCCAAGGCGGCGGGGCTTTATTGTCTACTAGAGCATGTTTCAACTTTCTAAGCGCATTGGAATAGATCTGGGCACGGCTAATTCTCATGTGTATGTTAGAGGGGAGGGGATTGTCTTAGACGAGCCGACAGTGGTTGCGATGACGGCGGAGGAGGGGCGGGTTATTGCTGTCGGCAACGAGGCGAAGGAGATGCTAGGACGGACTCCTTTGGATATTGTGGCCTCTCGTCCGATGAGAGACGGGGTAATTGCTGATTATGCAGTTACTGAGGCTATGTTGAGGTATTTTTTGGATAAGGTTTGTGGCCGGTTTCGCCTTTTTAAGCCGGAGGTGATGGTGGCAGCCCCGGCGGGGGTAACCTCGGTGGAGAAGCGGGCAGTTTTGGATGCTACTTTGTCGGCGGGAGCGAAAACAGCTTATCTTATTGACGAGGCGCTGGCGGCGGCCATTGGCGCCGGTATTCCTATCGCCGAAGCCTCCGGGCATATGATTGTGGATATTGGCGGGGGAACAACTGATGTGGCCGTAATCTCATTGGGCGGGATTGTGGTTCATAATACGGCCAGGGTGGCGGGAAACAAGTTGGATGAAGCTATTGCCGCTTTTGTACGTCGGGAAAGTAATTTAATTATTGGTGAGCGAATGGCAGAGGCGGTGAAAATTCAAGCTGGAACTGCCTTGCCGCTAAAGAAAGATTTGGAGGCGGAAGTAAAGGGCCGCGACGCGGTGGCCGGTTTGCCCAAGACAATTAAAATTACCTCTTCCATGATTTTGGAGGCGATAGGACCTTCCTTGCAGGAGGTAATTGATGCCGTTCGGTCTGTTTTGGAGCAGACTCCTCCAGAATTAAGCTCAGACATTGCGGAGAAAGGCATGGTCCTATCGGGGGGGACTTCTCAGTTGAGAAATTTAGACCGTCTTATAACGCGAAAAACGGGCGTTCCGGCCTATGTGGCTGACGATCCGATGATGTGCGTGGTTAAAGCCAATGCCTATGGTCATGGGCTAGTACCGGTGGCTAGAAAATTAGAAGAAGTAGGAGCTGATTTTCTAGCTGTAAGCTATATAGAAGAAGGCAT
>MZGJ01000011.1 GCA_002084955.1 candidate division CPR3 bacterium 4484_211
CCCGGCCGCATTTGGGCAAAACCCGTCTCTTTACAAAGACGCTTGAAACCAGTCCGCCGACTTCTCTCCAGCGCTCCTTGCAATCTTTCCCATCTTTGAAAAACCATTTCCATAGAGGCCTAAAGAGGAATAAACGCCGCAGACAAGCAATTGCATTACACAATACCCTATCTCCCGCCCTTTTTACCAGACGGAAGTCCGCCCTTTGGCGTCCAGCGTTTTGAGGCTGTGGGAATAGTTTGCTGCCCCTGCTGGCTGTCCGACGGCAATACTGCCCCCGCGGCCCGAGCCTGCTGCGATACCTGATCGCGCATGGCAGGCTGACCCTCAGACTTGGCCCTTGGGGACCAGGGGACGCCCCTCGTCTTCAGGCTATTCCCATGAAGACCAACCGCTTCCCGCATAGCCTGCTGTATTCTGTCATAATCTTCGTGACCCAAACCCTTCTTTGCCAAAATCTCCTTTGCTTCTGCTATTCCCTCGGGCGTCCTCTTCATTCCCGGCCGCTCCAAAACGATATCCAACATAATTCTTTCCTTGGCCGCCTCAATATCACTGTCCGAAGCACCTGGACCGGCCATCTTTTCCGCCGCCGTTTGAATCCAAAGATCCACATTCCTTTTAGCCAAAACCTCATAATCTTTTGCCTTTCCGCCTACCTGTGTAGCCTTGATAAATTCATTATGGTCCTTATAGTGTTTTTTAATATCGCCTACCGTCAGGCCTGGCAGAACATCCTTGCCCGTGCGGTCAATGAGCTCTGTATCCAGCGGCGCATTGTAAAAAACCGACACGCCCGCATCGGCCACAGGCTTGGTAATACCAAACTGTTTCTCCAGCGCCATAGTCCAGGCCGTTTTCTTCAACTTGCCCAGCTTCTCAGCATGAGCAATACGCTCACTTTGCACTCGCCCAAATCCAATCTTGCCAAAAAATTTCCTTGCCGTCAGTCCAAGACCCGAAATACCCGCGGCCTTCCAATACATCTCCCGACTCGCCTCCTCCTCCTTCTTCCTAAACATCTCTTCCCGCGAAAATTTCTTGCCTATCTTTTCCTGAACAGCGCCAAACTGCTTCTGCAGCGGCTCCGCCATCCCGCCGGCGACCTTAAGAGCCTGCCCTGCCCCCATATCCAACCCAAACATACCCAAAATAGAGGTCGGAGACTTAATACCCAAATAGAGAACACCAACGGCAATTAAGAGCTGGAACATTCCCTGCGTAAAACTCACCGACTCTTCCAACCCCAAAAGCATGGCCATGCCAATGCCAATAATTAAGGCCATCAAAGTCTGCAGTACCGTAAAACCAATAAACAATTTCCACCAGGCATCTTTTACCTTGCTGAAAAAAGGAATGTTGCCCAAAAAGAAAACCAGCGGCGCCAGAATCACGCACAACCAAACCACTGCGTACCGAATTAAAAAGATCATAAAAAAGGCAACCGCAAAACTCAAAACAGCCAAAGCTATCGTGGTGCCGAGAACAAAAATACCGGCCGCCACCGCCGGCAATACTGTCCCCCCGCTAAACGCCACCGCCCCCCCCGCAGATACCGCAGACATCAAAATGGAAATAATCCCTGCGGATAAAATAGGCCCGATTGCGGCAACCCCCCCGGCCACACCAGCCGCCGAAGCTTCTCCGGCTTCGGCTACCGCGCGAACGGCACTACCAAAAATACCAAATAGAAAAGATACCAGCATATTATTAACATCAATAAAAACCTGGCAGATCAGCAGGCTAAAGTTGATAAACAAAAGGGAAATAATCAGGCCGGTAAGGGCCTTGCCCGGGCTAAATTCCTTGGGACTAATCCGGAAAATGGTCATGAAGCCAATTAAAAAGAGAACAACAATGGTCAAAGAATTGGCGATTATCCGCATACTGTTCCATAAACGAACTACCGTAGGCATATTATTAAGAGGCTCCGTTCGGAGAATGTAATGCTCCAGCGTATTAAAAACATCGGGCACCATAGAAGCGGCGCTCTTGGTTAGATTGCACCCGGCCGCCGCAATAACCCTGTCTACACTGAGGTTGTTCCAGTGCACACCCGGACAGTCCGGCACAACTGTAATTATCGGCTGGCGGGGTGAAACCGAAAAACCCCTTAAAACGGACTGCTCTGTGGTATGCTCTCTCCAGGTCTCGTAAACCGGCGCAATCTCCACAATTGTCTCGCCGGTTGATCGGCCAGTTCCTTCATTTTTCTCTTCACTATTTTCCTCTACACTGGCAGAAAGCCTTAACTTAAACTTCTCGCCAAAAGCCTTCAATTCATCACAGGAAAACTGTATCTCAAACGTACTCGTCTCTTCATCGGCTACAACCTTACCAAGCGTACTCCCTAGTGACAATACTTTTATATTTGCCTCTACACTTTCCTGAGTAAGTTGCTCCGCTTCCCTAACCAATTCCGCACCCGCCTCTGCCGGCGAAACATTTTGACTCACCTCAGATCCGGATCTAGAAAAAAACAAAAAGGGGACAACCGTAGCCTTCCACCCATTAAACACTTCCGGCTTAATTGCTCCCTTTAAAACTACATCCCCAACATCATCGCCATCAAGATCGGGTGCGTTACTGCAATCTAAGACCACTTCCTCCTGGGCAAATACATTAGGAATCTGCAAGCGGGGGAAAAAGGACAACTCCGAAGAGCGCGGACTCAATATCAATTCGTTATTGGGGCCAGTAGAATCGTCATCTCCCACGCAAAAATCCCGCAGGTTCTGCAAAGAACCACTGTAATCTTGGGCATTGGCAATTTCGCACCGACCGGTAAAGCGGGAAGTGGTAAAAGTAACCACATACTTCATGCCCGGGATAAAAGTTTGTTTGGGGAAATAAAAGTAGCCTGGATTTTCTTGAGTTAAATCCTTTTCATAACGCGTGTACCCGATCAAAGAACTAACCTCTCCGCCGCCTTTCGCCCCGCCCCACGGACAATTGGAACAGATCACCGAAACCGCCACCCCATTTAATCCCTGGAATTCGCCGTCTGATTGAATCCCCACCACAACCTCTAGTCCTTCTGCAGGCTCCGGCTGCAAAATAAAATCCTGCGTTTGATAAGGCCCAGAATCCGGAGTAATATAGGCAGAATCCTGCGCCTGCAGGTAACCCGTATGATCCACACCAACCTTTACACCATGAGACAACACATTTTGGTAAGACTCATACTCAAAAATTCCAAACCTATTAGTCGTATTCGCCACCGCCCCAGCATAGTAGTCATAACCAAAATCACCACTGGTGGCAAGCGTGTCCAGCTTCAAACTGACCCCCTTTTTTAAAACAGAAAAGGAGTAATTTAACTGGGTCGAACTCAAGGAAACATTCTCCAATACCCTTCCCCAAACACTTGAAGAACGTTGATGCACAAGTACTTGACTGACACCCTCGGACTCAGGACCACCAAGATTTTCACGCCCCCACGAGGAATCGGTGGAATTGTCCACAAACTGAAATTCTACGGCGGAAAACCCTGTCCCCAACACCGCATTAGTGGCATAGCGCGTATAGGGCAAACCTTCTTCCGTTTTCCAAACTGTCACCGCGTAATATCCAGGCGGGGCAAAGGCTCTAAACCAGGCATAATTCCCCGCCCCAGAAAGGCGCGAGGACCTACCTTTAACAACCAACGGACCCGTGGGCATAAAAATCTCCTCCGTCCCAAACCCCGTAGCTGAAGCCGCACGACACCCATCAAGTACTCCATCTCCGTCAATATCTCGATTGTATACACACCCAGTACCACCACAAGTGCACCCCTCACCACTCACCCCACCTTTTGCCCGTATCAAGGCATGCAATTCCCCGGGAGCAGCTCGGCGAGCAATCCTAACCGCATAAACCTCAAAACTCCCCTCTAAAACTTGACCTTCAGGACGCATTTTCACGCTCAAAACCGTGGCCGGCACCACCGGAAAAACATTAATGTGGCTCTGGATATCCAAACGGTTAACCGAGGTAATAAAAGATTGAGCCCCGTGGACGGTTACTTCATTCCCCTGCTGATCATGTAAAGTAAAACTATCATCCGGGGCAACGGCGTAGCTAAAAACATCCTGAATATGATCCTCCGTCTTGGGAAATCTAAACGGAGCCGTTTGAGGTTCAACCTCTAGCCCGTCATTCCTCTTGACCCGAACAACCTTGGTACAAGTATGGCCGGCAGCACAAGGAGCCTCATCTAAGGCACAGTCCATACCCGTATCAACTCCTGTATCAAAATCATGACTATAACAATGCTCGCTAAAGGGGAAGAACACGCCGTAGTTACTGCCGTGGGGCACCCCCATGGCCTGAAACGAACCGTCAGCCCTAATCTGGGTTCGCACGGCCAACTGGTCAATAATATTTCCCGGCGTACCGTCCCATCGGTTGTAAACAAAAACATAAACAGGCAGGCCGGAGAGATATTGAAAGGCAACTGTTGGGTCATAGGCCGCGCCCTCGTAGGCGGGAATTATCTGGCCGGTAAAAACAGCCGTATTGACCGCCTCATAGCCGACCACCGGAACCGTTTTTATTCCCCAAAAAGCCGCAACCAAGGCAACAACCACCACCAAATTTAAAACCGTCCTAAACACTAACCTGCGGCTAAATTGAGTACGGAACAGAGAATGCAAGGTCATTCTTTATTTAATCAAATTCTTTCTTTAACAAGCAAAGGGTGCGCGGGCCGCCCTCACCCTAAAACCCTCCCGCCGCAAGGCCCGCACAACCAACAACTCCACTAAGATAAACTAAAGATAATTGCTTTAACACCAACCCAGCCGCTAGAGATTTATAATGCTATCCAGCCCTGGGATAATCATTACCATTATCTTTAGAAGCAAGAAAACCGAAGCGACCACAATAACACCAATAACCGCATTGGTCATCATCGTCCGGGCCGCCTGGGCATTTTTAGGGTCGTCACCGGCAGTAACATATTTAAAGCCGCCAAAAATCATAAACAAACCGGCCACCAAGAGGGCAAAGAAAATGCCCCAGCGGACCGCCGCCCCAAAGGCCTCGGCAATGTCCGAGTAACCAACATACCAATGAATCTGTATTGAGGGCACGCGTTGTGTAGGCGCAGCTAAGACGGGAGAAGCCGCGCCCAACAATAACGCCACTATTCCTGCCAATGCCAATATTTTTTCTTTATTCATCTTCTTCACCTCCTCTTAATTCCCCGATACTGCATCGGGAGATTTGGCCCCAAATCCAATGGTCTGGAGCTCCGTGTGCTATTAAATCTTCTTCATTCAACAGGCTTCAACAAAAAAGACGCTTCCTCTTTTCAAAATTAACCTGCCCAAATTAAAACCAGAGCGTTAAAAAACTTTCCTTTCGCATGCCTCATCTAAGATAGTAACCATTTACAAACTCCTTGTCAATAACTAGACCGAGATATACTTACCCAGCCCCGGAATAACCATGACCAAAATTTTGGCCGCCAGAACAAGACAGGTAGACAAAATAATCCCAATCACCGCATAGGTAATTGTTGAGCGCGCCTTCTGTGCATTTTTGGGGTTGTCCCCTGCCGTTAGATACTGGAACCCGCCCACGATTAAGATAATCCCGCCAGATATTATCGCCAAATAGGGAACATAGTTCAAAAATCGCCCGATTAGTTTAAGTAATTCAAATTTAGCCAAAAATGGATCGCACAGGGGATTGCCGCCGCACATACCCGCATCACACCCCGGCGCCTGCGCACAATAAGACGGAGAATCAGAAAAGGCGTCATTACAATCGAATTCTCCACCATCACAACGATCAAACTTCCCCTCGTCGTCAAAAACTGACATGCACCCCGCCTTAGAACAGAGTTCATGTGTTGTCAACCGGTCGCAGCTTGTTCTTCCCTCACACCGCCACTCCTGCGCAGACACCGGCCCAACAGAAAAAAGGACAACTATTATCGAGAAAATTGTTAATTGGAAAATAAGTAATCTTTTTTTCATCACCTCAAAGCTCAAGCCGAAAACTCCAAAACCAACAAATTAACCTGCTATCTAAATGATCAAATCACAAATCACAAATTTCAAACAACATCCAAATTCAAAAACTCAATGACCAAAACAATCATCTGCTCTTTTCTAAAATTGAGCTAAAAATTTTTACAAGTTCAGTTGCCTCCTGGATAAGTTCTTCCTGCTCATCTTCCAAATTCTGCCCGTCTCCAGTAACACATAGCCTTAGCCATAACCGACTCTCCTTTGCTTCTTTCCGAGAGATCTTTATTCTATGTTTAAAATCCTTCTTACTTAACGCCTCGTTTGCCTCAATGTAGTTTGCGGCCTGCGAGCCGGCTGATCTTACAAGCTGCTTCCCGTATTCAACATTTGCAGTTATTCTCGGCAATCTTTTAACAAAATCCCTACATCTTCTGGCAAACCGATATGTTCTTTCCTCTAAATCGTATCGTTTAGTATTTTGAATTTTAATCATTAGATATTGTTTATTATTTGGTGCTTGAAATTTGGAACTTTATCACTTTACCTTGTTCCAAACCACATTCCCCATCCCCAGCTTTCGGGGATGAACTCTGCACCCAGCCTTAATATAACATAGGCGATACCAATTATTAACAAACCGGCCACCGCGTACATAATTGTCGTCCGCGCATCCTCCAGCTTGGTTGGGTCCCCAGTTGCCAGGATATACTGCAGAATACCGGTACCCAGCCTGACCAAAGCCAGCAAGGCGGCCAGTAGAATTGCCCACTGCAAGGCAGTATTTAGGAAAGTGCTAAAATCAACACAGGCATGAAGAACCGAAATATAAGACAAGCTTACTTCTTCTCCCAGCAAGTTGTTTACTTCCTGACATTGCTCGGCTGTATAATTCTCACTCACATTCCCTACGATACTTGTACACTGCGCCACCCCATCCGGATCCGTCGCCTCCTCATAATCACCACAGCAAAAAAAAGCCTTATTCTCAGGACTGTAGCAAAGAACAGAACGATCGCACTCCGGAGGAATTCCGTCCGCTTCAGAACACTGAGCCCAAACACTCACCGGGGCCAGCGCCCAAAAAATAATCACCCCCAATAAAAAACATCCTGCTTTCTTCATTGGCCTCAGTCTATCAAACATTGCTCATTCTTGTAAACCAACATGCCAGAGGCGTACACCTTCATTCTCATAGACCACCTTTCCCAGCTTGCTAAATTTATCTTCCTGCAGATTAGGATACTTTTCTCTTTCCATCTGCCCCACATAAATGTATTCCGCTTGATATTTTTTAAGCAGTCCACGGACAGTTTCTACATCTTCTGCTTCATAGATTTTCTTCACCTCGGCCTGCCGTTTGGCAGGATACATCGACGGCTTGCTGGGATCAGTCTCCCTGCCCAAAGGAGCATCCCAGCCTCCCCGCCACAGCCACTCGTGCACCGGCCAGCCCAAAACCGCCGGCAAGCCGGTATTGCCGCAAATACGAGCGTAGTCCGTATAAGACTCCCCTACCGCCTCCACAATCACCGGCTGACCCAAAATGTTTTTGTTTATCCATTTAATTGCCCGGGCATCACCAGGAAAAACTTCCTCCAGGAAATGGTTGCCGTCTAAACCGCGGTATTTCCGGCTGTTTACATAGGCCATCTTAATACCCACATAGGGATAGGCCAGAACGGAAGCGGTCAGCAACAAGTAGCCAGCGGTCAGAAATAACTTAGTAAATGCCTTTCCTTGTTTTAATGCCCATTGCAGGACCCAAGTGGTGCCGTAAGCAGTAGCCAAAGCAAACAAAACCCAGGCCTGATAATACAGTTTAAACATGGTATTGGCGCGGTAATAATCCGGCTGGTAAATATCTTTAACAAAAACAATTTCAGGAGCAATGATTAAAATGAGAGCATAGAAAATAAAAAGCAGAGGAATAATATCTAAAACAGACAATTGAGCAGCTGGGTAATTGAGTAACTGGCTTTTTTTTCTCTTCAACTCCACTTCCACCCCAAAGAACTTAGCCAGTCCAACAATAATTGTCTCAAGGCAAAGAAATCGCCTTATCCGCCCGCGAAACAGCCAGACAAGATAAATAGCCGCAAGGATAAAGTAAAAGCCCCAAAGAATTAATATTAGATTAAGGGGAGAAAGATTTTTTAACCAGCAGCGGAAAAAAACAAAGCCGCCTTGAATTTTGCCGCAGTTTTGCAAGGCCACCAAGCCAATACCCTGTGAAATCGGCTTAACAGTTAACCAGAAGGGCAAGAAAAACAAAACAGACAAAAATACAATCAGGCAGACCGGAAAAAGGATACCACCCAACGACTTAACAAAATCATGATCTTCTCTGTAACGCAGAAAAAAAAGCGTTAATGCGAGCAAGCCGCCATAAATTGCAAAATCCCAGGAATTGGTAGCATAAAGCGTTCCAAGCAAAAAAGCGCAAAATGCAAAACGCAGGCTAAAAAAAGGCAATACAAATCTTAAAGCCCTTTGTTTTACCCCGCAGATTTGAGCTTTAAACTTTGAGTTTTGAGCTTTCACCTCCACTCTCTTGCGGGGCAACACCAAAGAGATTAGTATTCCAATAAACAACAAAACTATCGGCAGATCACTCACATGTCCATGCAAGTCGGCAACAATAAAAGAATAAACAGGAAATTCATTTATCGTGTACGGGATAACACGGCTGGCTGAGGCGTACCAGTAGCTTTCCCCCTGCCCCTTTAAATACTCAATTACCAGATGAAAGTTGCCGACAATAGCCACAAAAACGGCCGACAGCAGCCCGCAGAAAATCAGCCAGCGAAAAGCCGGCACTCTCCTAAAAGCAGGCCTTTCTTTTGACCCCGGCCCCAAAAAATTCTTAAGAACCGAGCTCTCATTTCCTAAAGCGCGGTCTTTTAGATAATACAAAGTACTTCCCATTACAAAACTTTCCAAAACGGTGAGGGCAAACAGGTTGGCAATCTGCAGATTAAAAGCCACTGCCGGCCTAACACCACTTAGGCGCGCCAGCACCGCAGCCAGCAAATGTCCAAAGTAGTAATAGTTAATGGTGTAGCCAGACAGGAAATGATCCAGAGGAGGGAAATATCGGCCGCGGAGAATGGAAAGCACAAAACCATAATCCATAAATTTTTCCAACCCCCGAATATCAGGGTTGTGGGAGCGAACCCAAGACCAAAAGCCTAACGCCGCCAAGAACAGCAGTTCTTCAAAAAATATCAACGCCAAACAAGCACTGCTACCATTCCCCAATTTATCATTTGCCTCCCGGCATTCGGCATTTGTTTGGTTTTTGGACTTTGCACTTTGAAATTTAAAATGCACAATCCAAATGACCCCGCCCGCTGCCAAAGCGGCAACCAACGCGTTCAACCTTGTAAACGGCACTAATCTCACGCTCCCCAAAATCCAAATCACGTATGTTGCCAACACAATTCCAAGGCTCTTGGAAAACCCCCAGCCCCGGTCTGGAAACTTTCCAAAGAGCCGCCGCGCAAGCGGCCAAGCGGCGAGGCCGAGAAATTGGATAACGAGATAGTAGAGTATAAATGACTGAGAATCGGATATCATTTTCAATAAAAAACCCAACGACCGAGGCCAGAACGGAATTGTAACTTCAAATGTCAAATGACAAATTACAAATCAATGCCAAAGTCCAAATACCAAACACTAGAAAAAACTCTCTAAATTTGAAATTTGTCATTTGGATTTGGTTTGACATTTGGCATTTTTAATCTGACATTTTACGAATTCTCAATACCTTCCAAACAACTCTCCCCACCCTGTTTTCATAAACTCCCTTATATACCTTTGGCCAATCACCGGGTACCAAAACCAGTCATGATATAAATTGGAAGCTATGGGAGCCCAGCGCCACAAAGGAGAATGCAGAGCAATTTTCTCCAAAAATCTCAACCCTCCCCTTCTTAACATTTGGTCCCCCCAGATAACCAGGCTTTTCTTTGTCCTAAAGCCCCAATTTTCCTCCACCAGCTCCCTATCCCCCACCACTTCCACCCGGCTTACATCAGCCACCCCCAATCCTCTCTCATGGCACATCTTTAAATAGGGAATTTTAAGCGGATCAAAACCCATTATTTTTGCGGCTACGGCATCAACGGCCACCGAGTCACTACCGGCCAGAATAACATTTTTAACTTTGGGTACCATGGTGCGCGGCCCCGCACCGTCACCGGCCACCGTTCCGTCCATCACCACAAATATTCCCGGATGCAGCTCCTTCTGCATCAGCACCAAATCCACCAAAACCTCGTGGATGTACTTATGGCAGTAATGCCGCACTTCTTTGAGCAAACCGCCGAAACTGTTTTTAATCGCCCCCGTAGTCGTTGAATGCCCGTGCGTCTTAACCGTCGGAAGATGGACTATTTGTTTGCCAACAAACATTTGAGGAATATAAATACCCCCGGGAAAAATTTTATGGATTTTCAAGAAGTGCGATTTAAACTTATATTTAATCCATTCCACCTCGGTCAACGGCTGAAATCTAAGCCCATACTTGCCAAAGACACCCTCCCACCGATTGTTAACAGCACCCTTTCGTGGATTGGTAACCACCGTCTTATTCTCCACCGGAATTATTTTGTCCGAAGAAAAACCGTCTTCAAGAAGTGTTTTAACCACCCCTTCCAGCTCCCAAGGCGGCGTGGAACAGGCTGGATAAAATTTGGTCCAGGAAAGATTCAGCTTTAACAGCAAATCCTTATTGCTATTCAGTACCTGCCGATAACCAGCCAGATGCATCAGCTTTTGATAATCCCGTAAAACTGTTGGCGGAGATGTCCGCAGAACAGCAACCTTAGACATGATAAAATTCTATCACATGATCATCATTATACTTTATGCCCTCACCAGCGCCGCCCTCGGAGCAGTTATCCTAAACCGCGCCCTTCCCTGCATTAAAAGCTCATTTTTAAAACTCTCTTTCTCCTGGTTCTTGGGGCAATATGTTTCCACCTGGGCAATTTATTTCCTATGTTTGATTCTGGTCAAATTCACTACCGGTGTTCTAGCAAAGGCTTCCCTGCTCTATTTCTCACTGCTGGCCATCACCCTCGCCTCTCTCCTCATCCGCCGAAAAAGCAATTTTTCCTGGAATAAACTAAAGGCCGGCATAATCGTCCGGCTTAGCCAGCCCCTTATTCGCTGGAAGCTCAGTACTGCCGCTTTGTGCCTGCTTTTTTCAATACTGCTTTTTAAAAACCAGTTGATTCTTAATAACGGAGGGGAAATCTATACCAGTCCCGTTTACTGGGATTTTAGATGGCATGCTCCCCTAATTCAAAATTTCGTTCTGGGAGACAACTTTCCGCCGCAAAACGAATCCTTTTCCAATTTTCCTCATACCTACCACTTTTTCTGGGGAATTTTAACCGCCATCCATTCCTCGCTTGGACTAAACCTAGTCCCTGCCGTTAATTTTGTTTCTATTACCTCTTTCTTTGTGCTGTTAATGGGAATTATCGGATTAGGAGAAGAGATATTTACCTCTTTCCGCACAGGAGCAACTGCCGCGCTTCTTTTCGTCACCTCCAGCAGCCTGCATTTTCTAAACCTCTTTTCCCGACAGCAAAGAGTTGGCTTAGCCGCCGCCGTCAAAAACATCATCCTAAACCAAGAGCACCCCTACTTTTACGCCCTGGCCAAGCCGGAAACTTTTGGCTACAACGGCAACATGTTTAACCTCTTTTACTTCGTCGCCGAAAGACAGTTAATTATCGGCGCCATCTTTTTGATCTTTGCCGTTGTCCTCCTCTTCTACCGGCAAAGGCTTGCTCATTTTACCTGTCTCATTTGGGGTATTGTCTTGGGGCTCTTTTTTGAGTGGCATCTCTTTATCAGCATTATGGTTCTCAGCGCCATAATCTTCCTATTCGTTTTCGGCCGCAACCGGCTAAAGCCTCTACTCATCTTACTAGGCTTCATCATCCCCTTCGCCTATTTCTCCTTTTACTTCCGCTCACTAGCCAAAAGCGACTGGTTTTATCCCGATGTCCTCGACTTTCCTAAGATAAACCTTAACTACCCCACCAACCTGCCCTACTATCAATTTTCACTTCTCAACGCCGCCGGCTATTACCTCTACGGCTACGGATTTAAACTCATTTTCATTTTTCTCGGCTACATTTACCTACTCAGGGCAAAAAACAAATCCGCCAGCCATCTTCTTTTTTCCTTTCTCCCCACTTTCCTCTTGGTCAACACTGTCCAGCTCTCACCTCTAAGCATCTACGACAATCACAAATGGCTCCGTCCGCTTAACATTATTTTTGACCTAATTACCGCCTTTGTTCTTTTCAAAATCCTCAACGGGAAAGGGCTTTGGCGGAAACTCCTATTCTTTCTTGCCATAATCCTACTCACCATCAACGGGATCGTAGAACTCATACCCTACTTCAACACCAAGCCCACTCAATACTTTGGCGACCTAAACTCTCCTTTGACTGCCGCCATCGCCACTCAAACCCCGCCGCAGTCCTCCTTCCTCACCCAACACCAAAAAGAAGTTCACTTAGCCGGAAGAAAAGTCTTTCTTAGCGACGAAGTTGGCGGGCGCAACCGGCCCTACACTCCCTGGCTCAATCGGGAAAAGCGGGAAAAAATTATTGCCAACATTTACTCCAGCCAGGATATAGAGTCCTTTTGTCAATTAATAACCAGAAATCATATCGATTACGTGGAATTTGATGAACAATCGACCCCACCTATCTATCAGAAACTGAAGAATGCAAATTTCAAACAATTTAGAGTTGTTGACAAAATGAACACGCCACTAGTTTTCGTATCTACCCATAATAGCTGCGCACAGAAATAGGTATGGCCGAAACATAATTTTCAAGGTTTAGCTGTAATAGCGAACTCTTGCCGCGTACCGAATGGTACTGCGGTTAGTCTGCAATCTTAAAGCGCGCATAAGCCAAGTTTGTAGTTCAGCGGTAAAATGTTAAATTAAAAATGCCCAATGTCAAACCAAACCCAAATGACAAATTTCAAACAATATCTAAGTGACAACTTTCCAAATTCTAAACATGGGAAAATTTTGGTCATTTGAGTTTTGGATTTAGAATTTGTTTGTAATTTGTAATTTGGTGCTTGGTCATTGCCATTATGACTATGACAACCGGGTTGGGCATTTATAGCCCCCCCTCACTTAAGTCAAGAAAAAACAACATTAAGGAAGATGTAAAATTTCCGTCAGTTCCATACAACAAAACCTAACAGTATGATCGGCAGGTTAACTCCCCACCTCATACACCGTAAACCAAGGCGTATTTCCCCGTGGATTAAAAAAGTTTTCAGAATGCCCCCCTGGATAAACACTCTTCAACTTTGACAAGCTCGGGGACTCAAAGGGCATAATATAAATAACTTGCCTATGTCCAACAACAGCAGGAATAACTGCCGCGCTGTCTTCAACATCTCTACCCTGAATTTCCGGAGCAAGAAATTTAATTACCCCGTGATTAAAATAAAGCCAGCTTCCCTCCCTCAACATATAAACATAGGTCCTTTCGGAATCTTTCTGCGCTAAATACTTGGCAATAGTCGTTGCCGGCTCTTTTTGTGCCCAACCGTCCTGACTGTGGATGTAATGAACAAAATATATTTGATAATTCTGCAAAAAATCTAAAAACAGCAGGCCGAAGAAAAACGTTAAAAATAACGGCGCTGCCCAGCGCCCGCCAGGGCGCAGCTGTTTAATCCTTTCCAGCAGCCAATGACTGCTATACGCTGTAGCCGCAAAAATCAAGGGAAGAACACCAATAATTCTCTGACTAGAGGGCGCATCTATCGTGAAAACCCCACCGAGAACTATAATTAGGAGAAAAGAGGATGCCACCAGCTGAGCCCCGCCGTCTCCCCTCAAAGCCTTTACCACGGCAAACAAAAACCCGCAGGCAAACAAGAGCGCGCTTAACCTGCTCAAAAGGGGTCCCTGGTAACCGTAAAAATGATAACCAATGTCTCCTCCAAGAAAGAAAACCCGGCAGGTACGCCGTAACTGCTCCCACAAAACTACTAAAAGATTATGGGTCTGATACCTAACAAAATACTCAGGCAAGTGGCTAAAAATTGACACCTCGCCACAGCGCGCACATATATCCGCGGGATAACGCAAATAATATAAAAGTTGAGGGGAAAAGACCAACAAAACGACTCCAAGGAAACAAAAAAACCGCTTTAAATAAAAGCGGCGGTTATGAGTATGAAAAGCGGCCTCCAATCCCAGCATCGCCAACCCAATCAGGGGAACAATTCTAGCCGTATGATGAAAATATAGCGCAAAACCTGCGAAAAAACCCGCCACGGTTATATTCCAAAGTTTATTGGTCTTCCTGGCTTTTGTCAAAAGAAAAAAGACCAGAACCTCAAAAAGCGGCGACCAGATATTGCTTAGGCCCATCCGGCTGTAGGCAATATGCCAGTGCGAGAAAGCGAAAAGCAAGGAGCTAATAAAAGCAGTCTTAGTATCAAACAGCTCCTGCATCCAGAGATAAAAAATTAAAATTGTCAAAACTCCAGCAAAAACAGAGGAGCTGCGAACACCAACAATTGTGCTCCCCAAAATTTTATGAAACAACCCTTGAATGTAAAAACCCAAAAGGGGAAAATCAAAATAAATACCCTGCCTGCCAATTCCTATCAACTCCTTCCTTTTTCCAAAAACCAACTCTCTCTCGATCAGTCCCCACTCCGCCTCGTCGCCATGCATTCCGGGCGGAATTGACTCCAGCCGAACCCCTCGCAAAGCCAAACTCACCAAAAGCACACAAACCGGGGCCAAAATAGCAATTAATTTCTTGTTCCTCATCTCTTCTTGAACACAATCACTTTAGGATGATCGTAGACGGTAAAACTCTCGTCCGCCCCATCGTCGTTTAACATTATTTGCCATCGTCCTAAGTTAATCTGCGGATAAGAGGTAAATTCCGCTATCCTAACAAAACGAAGCCTTGCGGCAAACAAATCCTGATAATACCGTACAGCCCAGGGATATCTCTGCGGCAATCGGGGAATTGACTTATACAACCGCTTAGACGAAATAATAATATAGTCAGCGCGCTCCAAATTCCCTTCCGTTTCCCAAATCACCGCCTCTTTATCGGTATCGTACAACCTCAAGGTAACAAACTGATAATCTTGCTGACCAAACAAGGGCAGGACATCATCCCAATGCTCCACGGCCAATACCGAACCTTTAGGAATATTTTCATTTATCCACTTTGAGGCGGCAATGCGGGTGTGGGGGGCAAAGTAAATGTGAAGAAAGGCTAAAATGTAGCCTAAATGCAAAGCGCAAAGGCCAAAAACACCCCCAAAAAGCAAGCATAGCGCCGCCTTTTTGGCCAGTGGAATTAATCCGCCTTTAGCAAACATCAAACGCCGCCTAATTTCCCCTGCTCCCCCAATCAGCCCCAAAACCCCACCTGCGGCTAGCAGGGCCAAAGATGGATAGAGCGGCAGTAAATAACGCATGAATTTAACGGCAAAAGAACCGGTGATGAGAAAATAGGGAATAATCCAGCTGAGTAGCAACAAGGCTAGGGGGGAAAGCCGGCGATTCCCCAGAGCCAGGCTCTGAGAAGCCTTTGGAGCCTGGCTCTTCTCCTCGCCGTCTTTCTTTATTAAACCCAACGTACAACCGAAGAAACCGGCACCCATTAGGAACAAAGCGCTCAGCGGAATTCCCAGCCCCCACAACACCAGATTCTTGAGAAAATACCAGTAAGGCGCCGTGCCTACATATTGAATGGTATAGGGAAACGTTAATGCATCTTTTGACATTTTAGACTGCATTAAGATGTCATTTTTAAATTTAGCAAAATCAATTAAAAGGTAAGGCTGGAGCAACAAAAAGGCAAGCAAAGCTGTCCCCAAAACCGGCACCGGCCAAAACCATTTTTTCTTCCCACTTACCCCGTCTCCCCCATTTACTCCCCGAACTAAGAGGGTCAGCCAGGCCGCCCCTAAGGGAAACAGCAAAAATACCGCCGTTATCTTGGTAGCCGCGGCAATTCCCATAACCATTCCCAATTTTAAAAAAGTGATCGGCAATCTCCCGCGGCCAGGCTTTAGAAATTTCTTGAAATCCAACCCCTCTCGCTCTCTTGGAGCCGAGCTTTTTCCTTCGCCGACTTCATCAAAAGAATCCACCAACCGAGCCATCAAAAGCAAAGCTAAAGTACACCAAAAGGTCAGTTGTATATCCACTGTATAAAAATGGCTGTTTTGAATTGGGAAAACCGCTGTGGCATAGAAAAAAGCGGCCAAAAGACCCAGCTCCTTATCCTTCCACCTTTTACCAAGTTGATAGACCACAACCACCGTCCCCAAATCAAAGACAACACTCAAAACACGGCCGAAGAGCTTTAGGTGCCAAAGAGAGAGCGCGGAGCGATGAAACACTTGGGCAGAAACTTGAACAATTTTAAGAAGATAAAGAGGAAAACTTCCGTAGGCAAAAAATTTTGGATTTAGAGGGCTACTTACGCTAAAAAATTCACTCCATGAATCGGGCCGTCCAAGCCCCTCCACCACCATCAAGATCCAACGCTCATCGGGATGAAGAAAAGAATTACCGTCCCAATTAATCCCGCAGAGGCGGAGAGCGGCAGCAAGGAGGAGTATTACCATCAAAAAGGTTATATGCTTGTGCTTTTTAAGAGAAATCATAATTCAATTTTCAATTTTCAATTTTCAATCAATTTCCAATAACCAAATTTTCAATGGCTAATCTAGGTATTTGAAAATTAAAGAATTGCAGGCTCAATGAAAATTAAAAATGACGACATCAATTTAAAAGTAACTTCTGGTATTCCGCCATATCCAGCCTTCTCTCTTTTGCGAATATCAGCACCTTTGGATAATCAAAAACAAAATAGGTTTCTTCGGGACGGAAAAGATCGGCTAGCTGACGAGAAAAAAAGCCCGAATTCCCCAGAGCCAGGCTCTGAAAAATCTTTAGAGCCTGGCTCTTCTCCTTCGGGCTTTGGGGAATCGCCAGCTTCGGACTCTCGTAGATTTTTCCAAAACCCAACTCACCGTTAAACAAAGCTGAGTAAAACCTGCTTCCAATTGGAAAACACTCCGGCAAACGAAGCCTAGTTTCGCAAACCCTCTGACTGGGAAGGACGATAAGATCCGCCCGCACCAATTCCCGCGATAAATCAGCCACTCTCGGTTTGGGATCTCTGTACCACTCCGCTCCCCTGCCGCACTGCCCAAAAGACCCATCCAGTTCATAAAAGTTAAACAGGGCAATGTTGCCCGCACCAATTTCGTCATTAAAAGGAAGGATCCCCAAATCCCAAAGCTCAGACAGTACTTTCACCCCCGAAGGAAAGTTTTCACCCACCCACTCCGCCGCCCGAATTCGGGGATCGGATGAAAAATAGCGAGAAAAGAAAACCGCACTTGAGACTATGGTCGCCAAACACATCAATAAAAGCATTGAAAATTTCAAGAACCCGCCCCGCCTTCTCTCATCTAATTCGCCGAACGCAACAACCGTCATCACAACCACAAACGGGATAAGCGGCACCATATATCTTACCCATTTCACATACATTACCCCGTGGAAAGCAAAGTACAAAACAATAAAAAGAAAAAGAATTATCTCTTTTTTCTCCCATCTGTCTCCTCTTAATCCCTTTGCCAAAACCCCCAAAAAAGCCGCCGGCGCCGCCGCCCACAATCCCCACCCCAAAATATAAGGAAAAACATGAAAAAACTGATACAAGAAGGGAACCGACTTCAGGAAGCCGGCCGTGTAAAAAACCGGCAAACTTCCCATAGCCACACTGCTTTCGTACTTCATAGAAGCACGAAAGCTGGGGTAATCTAAAATAATATAGGGAGAAAAAATTAACCCCACCAAACAAACCAAAAGCAAAGAAACCAAGAATTTCGGCCGCATGATTTCCTTAATTGTCTGTTCAATTCTCCTAGTCATTTCCCCAAAAAATTCAGAGACCGGGGAAAAATTTGTAAAACTGCCGTGCGGCCGCATGGCAGTTTTACAAAAATTACAAAAACTAGATTTTATAGAAAAATTTATAGAAAAACTAGATTTTATAGATAATTTTTTTATAGATAATTTTATAGATAACAGATAAGCCGCAAACAACAAAGGCAAAATTATCAAGCTCGTCACTTTTGTAGCCAGGGACAAGCCAATAATACAACTGCAGACTAAGTAATCCCGCCATCGCCCAAATTGCACAATTTTCAAAAGGAAATAAAAAATTAGCAGGTATTCAAAAGTTAAAATAATTTCAAAGGTGCCAAAATGAGCGTACTGAATTAACCCGGGGGCGAAAGCTGTTAAAACCGCCGCCCCCAATCCCCAACCAGGCCCATCTCTGTTTCCTAAACCCTTCCTTCCCTCTTTAGAAATCGCTTCGGTCACCAGAAAAGTCAACGGGATCAGTAATGCAGAGAGCAGGGCCGATAAAAGCCGCCCAACCATCACAGCCTGGCCAAAACTCACCTGCCAGACATCCTGCCTTTGAGCAATTAAATTACCCAAGACGCCAAAGATGTAAATTAGATAGAGAGGAAAACTTCCATAGGCAAAGAAATGAGGATTCATCTGGCGGGGAAAATTTAATTGCGTTACCGCCGAGGCAATATTTCGCTCATCGGGATGAAAGAAATAGGGAGAGCCCCAATTTAAATTATAGAACCGAAGAAAAGCGCCAAGACCGATAATTCCCAAAAGAGCTATTACTTTTAGATTCAACTTTCGAAGCAACGCTTTCATCGAGAACAAATGATAAATGTCAAATGTCAAATGTTAAATGTCAAATCAAACCCAAAGTCCTAATATCAAAAATTATTTTCCGCACTTGACATTATCAAGCAATACATCAAGAACAACTTTCAAGCATTAACTCCGCTACTCTCTTCCCCATCTCCACCGCATAATTCATCCCCCTGTCCCAAGGATAAACCTGACACATGGAGGCATAATACAAGTCTTTTAAAGGT
Source organism: candidate division CPR3 bacterium 4484_211 (assembly GCA_002084955.1). Classification (GTDB taxonomy): domain Bacteria; phylum Patescibacteriota; class 4484-211; order 4484-211; family 4484-211; genus 4484-211. Next base: position 18,978 of record MZGJ01000011.1, read on the forward strand.
GTTTTAATTGGAGGAATTAATTTGGAGTAGCCAAGGCTAAAAACAGGTTGCGCAAAATGCCTGGAAAAAAGCCAAGACCGCAAAATCCAGGTTCGTTTAAATTCTGGATTTATCTGTTTTAAAAAAGGAAGATACTCTTGAACAAGCTCATCGGCATCTTTGTTTTGCTCCGAACTATCTTCATCAAAATAATTGCCGATATAGACAATACTGCAGCCGCCGTATTTTGATTTGTCTTGGAAATTGGTCTGCTCCACCAGACTAAGGAAAGGAATATCCTGCCGGTTTACGTTAAGCCAATAGGTGCCATCCACCATTAACGGCCGACGCAGAACAAGAATAAGACTGCTCGCTCCCAGAGATCGTAAATTCCCTAACTTTTTTTGATAGTCGGCTGGCAATTCCGGGCAGATCCGCAAAAAAGCTGAAGGGGCAACTGTTGCCACCACCTTATCAAAAACAAATTCCCTCTTTAGACCGCACTCTATCTTTAAGCCTTTGGGAACTGCCTTTATTCCACTCACAGAACAATTAGTTCTTATCTTTCCGCCTCTTTGGCTGATTTCCCGCCCCAGCCTATCAATCAAGACTTGAAAGGATCCTTCCAGATATCCCAATTTTCTGCTGCGCTTCCTAAACCTTGCCCAAAGCCAGGCCAGATTAACCTCCTGATAAAAAGACTTAAATTTCTTTTTCAAAAGCGGCCGCCACAACTTATGGTAAACCTCTTCTCCAAAATACAGCCTCGCCTGCCGGTGTGCCGGGAATTGCTCCAAATGTCTCCAGTTCGCCAAGTACCTTAACCAGAAAATGACCAATCCCGCCCGCAACTTACCAAACCAAGTTAACCCAGGGAAGGTAATAATCGCCATCGCCGTGTCAAAGGGGAAGATTCCCTCTCGGGCGATGAGAGAAGTTTTGGCAGGCCTAAAAAAGAGCCTTTTACCCAACCCGACCTCTTTAATTAGATTGATAATTTCAGTGTCCGAGACAAACAAATGCCGGTAAAAACCGTCCAAATCCCAATCCCATTCCTTGGGATAATCATCAAGAACTCGCCGCACCCCGCCGGCCAATCCTCCGGTAAAATTATTTTTCTCAAACACCTCCACCCGATGCCCCCTTTTGGCCAGCTCGTAAGCCGCGGTTAGACCGGTAAAACCAGCCCCAATAACAGCCATTTCCATGGACTGATTTTAACACAGCTTAACGCCCCCAGCCTACAACCAGAGACTATGTTACCATAGAAAACAGATGCCAAAAGATACCAAGGCTCTCCGGGGCAAAACTTTTTTAGCCATCTGCTCGTTTCTTTTTGTTCTTTCCTACCTCCTTTTTATGACCTTTCATTTCCGCTGGCGCGGAGACGGGGGCATCGCCCTTTTGGGCGCACAAAGAATTTTGCGCGGAGAACTCCCCTATCGAGATTTCTTTGATTTCTGGATGCCGGGAACATTCTACCTGCTGGCGGTACTTTTTAGACTTTTCGGACAAAACCTCATGGTAATCCGATGCCTTATCTTTTTCACCATCGGCGGTCTATTTTTGCTAGTCTTTTTAATAGCCAAAAAATTAAACAACTCCCGGACAGCCGCCTTTTTATCCATTATCCTCTTTGCCCTCCCCTTGCCCCTCTTCAGCTATAACCATAACTGGCTGGGACTCCTGTCTGCCTGCCTCGCCGCCCACCTTCTAATTAACCCTCCCAAACCAGGCCCAACAAGCATCTACTGGCTGTGTATCGGTCTAATCAACGGTCTTGTCATCAACTTTATTCAGTGGCAGGGAGCAGGCCTGTTTATCACCTGTCTCCTTCTCCTCTTACCCTCTCGGGAAAATCGCCCTTCAAAAGTCCGCTTCCTTCTCAGTTTCCTCGGGGGCGCTGCATTTTTCCCTCTGCTGTGGTGTCTTTTTTTCTGGTCAAAAGGCGCGCTCACCAACCTCGTAAAAGCAACCATTTTCTTCCCTCTCACCAATTACCACCGAGGCAACCTTCACCTTCCCTGCCAAATCTGGATGACCACCACCCTTTTCTATATCCTTCTCTGGATAAATGTTTTAAAAGAAAACCCTGCCTCCAACAAAGCTCTTAGGCCAATCCTTCTTTTAGGAACCACCTTCCACTTCCTGACTCTCACCTCCCCCACTCCCGGACACACCGCCTTAAGTTACGCTTTTACATCTCCTCTTTCCCTTTATCTATTTAATTCCCTTCGGCCTTATCTTTTCAAAAGCCGCTATTTCCCCGCCCCCTCATTTAAAGCCCTATTTTTAAACAGCAAATTTATTAAATATACAGTCGGCCGCATTTTAACCATCTTGATTCTCTTCTCCTTTTTTGCCAGACCTACCCTAAACTTTATTGCCAGAATGAACTACATCATCACCAAAGAAAACATCCTTCTTAACACTCCCAAGGGCAGCCTAATGGCCGATTCCCGGTGGGCCCGCACCGTGCAAACTATTGAGCAATATCTTTATGCAAAAAACATCCCTCAAAATACCACTTCTATTTACATCGGCCCCTGGTCGCCCGGGCTCTATTTTATTTTTTCTCTCCAAAACCCCACTCGCTACGCGCATCTGGGGCCTGAGCACTACACCCGGGCCGTTCTTCAGACCATCATCAGCGATCTAGAGGAAAAGAAAGTATCCACGATTATTTTTTTACCCTCGGAAACTTTTGCCTATCAAAACAAGCCCAATCTCCTCACAAAATACTTGGAATCAAATTTTAAACCCGTAATCTACCTTAAGCCTCAACCCCAAAATCCCGAACCTTATCCAAAAGATGCAATATGGGAGAGAAACAATTAAAACGCAGGCAAAAGTACAAAAGAACTCCAATGCCAACCACCACCGGTGAAAAGAGAATTTACAGCAAAATTCTAGACTTCCTGCTCCCCAAATTCTGTGTCCACTGCGGAAAATACGGCCACTATCTTTGCCAAGAATGCTATAACCAGATTAACTTTGTTAAAACCCATCTTTGCCCCTACTGCCGCCGGTCCTCGGTTGGCGGACTGACTCACCCCGGCTGCCTAACCAAGTACGCCATCAATGGAATTTACAGCGCCGCCTTCTATAAAGGCCCGATACGTTCATTAATTAAAACACTCAAATACCACCCTTTCCCTTTCCGGGTCTATGAAGAAATAGAAATTATTCTAAAGCGCTATTTTACCGACCAAGAAAGATTCTTCCCAAAAGAAGCGGTTATCATTCCCATCCCCATGCACCCAGAAAAAAAGAAGAAAAGAAAGTTCAATCAATCTCAGCTTATTGCCAACACTCTCCAATCTATTTGGAAAAACCCACTACAAGACGAGATATTAATCAGAACCAGGCGCGGCCGGGTGCAGGCAGGGCTTTCCAGAAGACAGCGCTACCAAAATGTGCGCGGACTGTTCCAAATCCACCCGCAAAAAAGGAAGCTTGTTGAAGGCAACAGCTTCATTTTGGTTGACGATATCGTCACCAGTGGAGCCACTTTAAAATGGTGCGCTTTCCTGCTCAAGAAAAACCGCGCCGGAAAAGTTTGGGGAGTTACCCTGGCCAGGGACTAAAAAGATTGGCCGCAATGGATCTAATCTGCTTTCTGACCTTTCTGCTTCTTGGGATCCCACGAGGTCATTCTCTGACCAATTTCCGGGGGCAAAGCCTTGTGGTGGACATCGGTAATTTTACCATCAGGAGCATCGTACACCCCGCTGATATCTTTTACAAACCGCGCCGCACACTCCGGACAAAACATATTTTCACCCCTTGTGTCTTCGGCACCGCTTAAAACCGGCACCGGTTTACCGCAGATAATGCACTTCCTAACACCAGCCGAAACCGATTTATGAATATCGTTCTCCATAATATTTTTTCAAACTACCGCCAGGAGCTATCCCCTGCCCATATTACCGGCAAATACGACCGATAGTTTCCAGAATGTAAATTTTAATAAACAAAAGAGTCAATCCCACAGCCAGAAAAAGACCATAAACAATTTCTTTAGTCACCGCCCAAGAGAAAAGCGAAGCAAGCACCGCCAGGGCCAAGAAGCCGTTAGAAAGGCCGAAGACAAATGTCTTTACATACCGCCGAAGGAGAAATTTAGGATTATGGGGATCAATCTTTTCTATAGGCTGGATTTCCAGATTAACCTGAGGCTTTCTTTCCGCTGGTGAACCAACCCTAACAGGCAGAGCGTAAGACTCCCTAACTTCTACCAGCTGGATATTTTCCGGATCAAGGAGGGAAGGGGTTTGATATTCATTCTTAACCGCCCTTAAAATATACTTTCCCGCCGGCGGTTTAAACCCGTACTGACCCAGCCGATTGGAATAAGTAAGCGCCGCCTGCTTTTTGGTAGCAGCATCCAGCAGCTCCACCGCAGCAATGGGAATAACCTGTCTGGACTCCCTATCCAAGCAGTAGCCCCAAACGGGAGTTTTTTTACGCAAATGAATTCCCTCCAGAAAATTGGCAAAGACATAAACAGGAATATTCCAATAGTAGCGGAGAGGTAAACGCAATTCAATCAACAAGACAACAAAGCCAAAAAGAATACCAACCAGCGTCCAACCTAAAAGATCTTTATGGATGAAAGTAACTACAGCCGGATTGCTTCCGGCCCAGTCCAGAAAATTAAAAATAAACATCGCTTTAGCCTACATTTTAACACAGACAGCAATTGCAGGAAAAGCTATCCGGCTCCGCCGCCTCCCCCACCGCCCCCGCCGCCGCCTCCTCCTCCGGAAAAACCACCCCC
>MZGJ01000012.1 GCA_002084955.1 candidate division CPR3 bacterium 4484_211
CTGTCGAGACCAATGCGCCTGAGAATTACCTGCCTGACGGCACTGAATTCCAAATGACCGCCGTCAACGGGACCTACGATCCCCCCGTCGAAATGATCGAGATCATCAATGAGGAAGCCCCTCAGCCCGAGCCGCCCGCGTGCATTAGCCTGGCACGGGACGGCAACGAGGTCACCATCACCCTCAGCGGCAACACCGCCGAGGTCGCCCGCGTGGAAATTCGTAGCGCGGGTAAAGTGGTGGCCTCCGCCGATTGGGCGGAGGGCAAAACCGAGCACACGTTCGAAATCGAGGGAGCGGGCGACCGCGACCTCGAGGGGTGGATCATTCTCAACGACGACAATGAAACGGAAATTCCGCCCACCGATGTGTGCAAAGTCAACGGCGAGGACGAGCCCATCCCCGGGCCGTGGGCGGAAATTTCCTGCACCATCACGCCCAACCCAGTCCGCCCAGGTGATCCCCAAATGAGTTGCCGGGTAGCCAACAAGAACTGGTGGCTGCCAGTAACGGGGGTTGAAGCTCGGGTCCAGCTCCCGAGTCTTATGCGGGACGTGCGCGACGTCAGCGCCGTCCTCTGGGACGGATCTGCACTTGGCGCAGAAATCCGGTCCAACCCCGAATGGGGAGAGGGTTGGGAAAGATATATCGAGGTTAATGTCGGCAACCTCGAGCCGGCCAAGCTGGATGGCCGGTACTATGCCGATTTCAGCTTCTGGTTCGACATCGCGGGGCATACTGCCCCGGGTTCGTACCAGATTAAAGCCGAGGCCGAGTTTGATGACGGTCAGGGAGGACGGCTCTGGAATCCCACCGTCATCGAGCTCGAGGTCCTCCCCTTCTGGGGAGACGGACCTCGGCCTGAAGCGGGCGAGTTGTCAGGGTACTGGACGCAAAAGGCCGACGGTTCGCTTTTTTATACCGTCGGTCGCGGCGACCACCTCTGGTGGGTTGCCACGGAAGCTGGCGTCGGTCTGCAAGACCTGATCGACACCAACACACTGGTCGATCCCGATTTCGATCCAAATGTGATCGAGGTCGGCCAGGAGATCCTAATCCCCGGCGCATAACCCGCCCCACAGCCCCAGCTGGCAGCCGCGCGTGAGCGCGGTGGGGCTTAAAAAAGCCAGCCGGAGGTAGGCTTACCCCCGTAAAAACTTAAGCCAACATCCGGAAAAAGAAAGGACGGTTTGGCCACCGTCCAAAAATAAAAGCTCAAGCGGGTCGGGTCCGATGCAAATCGGACGACATCGCCCGCCATAAACAGGTTTCGCCCCCACCTTGGGGCTGAACCGGGATTATGGCGGTGTACGATCCGCCATAATTCGATTGCCGTTAGATTAAGGTTAGAGCCGCTCTGCGGCTGACAAAAATCTAATGGAAGTGGGCTTGGGCTCCCACATTAAATAAATGGTCAAGGTCGTGGACTCCCGGCAGGGAACCGGGAGAAGAGCGACCACCAAAAATAAATCTATTTCTTTTTCCGATAATCCCCGAAATCATACAGGCCCGTGTCCCCCTAACTTTGGGGACGCGGGCTTTTTTTATGATAACTGCCAAAAGTCAAGCCTAAGCGATAACTTTTGGCCAGTTGAGAACTGAGCATCTAAGAAAGCTTTTTACCACTTGTGCCAATTCCCCCTAACTTCTAAATTTTTCTTATACCAACTTCCAATCTCCCAATGCCGACTTTTAAAAACTTAATCCCCCTCTTAAAATTTGTAAACTTCCCATGCGGCCGCACACCGATTTCACAAATTTAAGCAGGTCATTCTTAACTAGCTGAACTAACCCCCCGTAGCTAACCAACTAGGCAGGTTTAATGCTCCATAATGAATTTTCGTTACTGAAACTCCCGTAACACTAGCGGGAGAAAAATTCTGTGCTGCGGCCACGGGTCCGGCATTGGCCCCCAACACCAGCGAGCGGAGTTGCCCACGGTGTTGGTGACCTGCACCGCCAACCTAGATCCATCCGGAACCTCAAACTGCACAATCTTCTCTCCCTCGAAAAGATCAAACATGTCCGAAGGTTCCACCCTGGCTGGCTGAATACAGGCCCAGTTCTCTTCCCCCGGAGACAGGAACCAGAGAAACACGCTAGCCGGGATCAAAACCAACCGATCGTTCCTACCGCCCAAGAACCTAGAATTCTTGGGCCTGTAGAAACCAGGGCTAACTTTGAACCGAAAGGCAGTCATTGGCCCCGGCTGATCCACCCGCCCTACCAGCGCGATCTCGGGTGTGACATCAACGGGATTGGGGATCCCGTCCTTGTCGGAGTCACCACCAAAGATTGCATGGAGCGTCGCCGGGTGCGGAGGGCCCTTCGGCGGGATCTGAGCCATAATCCCGCCGCCGCGCGGTGTCCCCATCGGCACCGCGTCCACTCCGGCCACACGTTCTGGATCATAAACACCATACCGATCCAGAGCACCGAAGACGTGCCCGGTCTCATGCATGGCGACCCAGAAGGCTCCGCCCCGCAGGCGGAAGCTAAGATTTCGGAGCGGATACCAGCTGTAGGGCCCATTGATATAGGCCCAGGCAGTATCCTGACGCTCGGGCATGAGCGTCACCCACACCCCATCCCAATCCTCCTCACTACACCTCTGCCAGGCGTAGTTAAGAAGGTCTGAAAATGGAGCACGGGACTCCTTACCCAGCAGGGCCGAGACGGCCTGCTGGATAATTTCGTCTTCCGAAGCAAAAGCCGGGTCAGCAGTGATTTCCACCACTTGAACTTCAAAGGAAAAGTCAAGCGGCCCACCGCCACGGTACTTCTGCCACTCACAGACACCTCTCTTATACTCTGCAAGTATCTCAAGAATGTCCGCGGGTAGTTCCTGTCCCGCCCCGGCCTTTCGGGCCACCAGCACAATATTCAGCTGGTTTCCCAACATCACCGGCGTGGCCGACTGCGCCCCAATCACGCGGGCAAAGACTGGCCACTCTCGGTCCTGGGTGTGGGAGAGCCGGAGGGCCCTGTGGGCCTGAATTGTAGGAATAGCCCACAGGGCGAGAAATGAAACCAAAACAGCGGCGACTCCCACTACCGCCGCTACCCATCTGCGCGTCCTGCGGACGCGCAAGATCTTATTAAACATTAAACTCCTCCTCGAGAAAAAACTAAAAGTGCGAATAAAAACTAGAAAAGCAGACCGGTTGACCTCCAGGCTGCTATTATTTAATCTTTTGGGCTGTTCTAAACAGCCCACCCAGCCAACAATTATACCACGCTATCGGACATACATAAAATCAGGCGAGAGCTCTTTCTTCTTAGTTCTCTCAAACCCTCTCTCCCAACAACCTCTCATCCTCCTTACCTCAATTCCAGACTCCAACAAAAAGAACATTTCCTTTCTAAAAATAATCTGTCTCACCAAGATCTTTTGTAAAAACACACGACGGCCGCACAAAAACTTTACAAAAAATATTTGTAAACTTCCCGTGCGGCCGCACACCGATTTCACAAATTTAAGCAGGTCATTCTTAACTAGCTGAACTAACCCCCCGTAGCTAACCAACTAGGCAGGTTTAATGCTCCATAATGAACAAAATTACAAAGGTATACTAAAGGTTCTTTGCTGTAACATTTAACACTGTGACCACTAACCTCAAACTCAGAGTTCTTGGCTTCCCCTGCAAATAAATTTCACTATTCTAGTAACTCTGTGGATTTCCGACCAGCGGTCGCTGGCTGTTTATCCACTTTTGTCGTAAAACCTTTCTAAACCATTTGACAAAATTCACACTAAGTAATAAAACGTATTACACTATGCGTCGGGTAATAAATATTTCCTTACCACAAACTCTAGCTAATCTTGTTGAAAAAGAAGTTGCTACCGGGCAATATGCCAGTAAAAGCGAATTCTTTCGCAATTTACTCAGAATGTGGATAGAAAGCAAAGCTCTAACGGAACTAGAAAAGAGCCGTACAGAATTCAAGTCGGAAAAAGCTAAGGTTTTGAGATCCCTCAAGGATCTACGCTAAATCCCCTACATGAAAATCTATTACTCCTCTAAATTTGCCCGCGAATACAAACGATTACCTAAACCGATAAAACTTGCAGATGAAGAAAAGGAGCAAATATTCCGCCAGAACCCCTTTGACCCGCGGTTACAAACTCACAAACTCAAAGGAAAACTAAAGGAGTTCTGGCCATTTTCTATAGATAGCTAACATAGAATTATTTTTGAACTTGCAGATGAAAACACAGCCTGGTTTCACTCCGTAGGAACACACGAGATCTACCAATAAATCCTCATCTAGCATCTAACTCGAGACTCTACCAATACAAAAAAAGACACGGAAGCAGGTCCCTTCGTTAATCCACCTCCCTTTTCTTAATTTTGTAATCCCACTGTGCGGCCGCACAAAGACTTTACAAAAAATTTTGTAAACTTCCCGTGCGGCCGCATATTGACTTTACAAATTACAGATGACAGAATATCTTCAAAGCACGCTTTACGAGATAAACGATCTGCAAAGTAAACAGACCCAAATAAGGGCAGGTAGAATTCAAAAAAACTGCTTGTTATAAAAGGCAATTTTTTATGAAGAGAACAAAACTTAGAAGCCTTGTTCTAGAACTGAGCGAAGGAATCTTATCCTCCACAGTTGATTTTACCCTTCATACACTTTTCTGTTCACTTCAGTTAAGCGGAGGCAAAACGGCACGAGATGCCTGGATTATTTGCCAAAAAGCCAATAAAAAACTGGAAGAAATTAACTACGAAACTTTTAAAAATGCCTTCTATGAACTAAAACGAAAAGGTCTGGTTAAATACATAGAGGACAAAGAAAAAGAACGGGCACGAATTGAAATAACAGAGCTGGGTCAGCAACGGTTGGCAAACTCCATTCCCCAATATTTTGAAAAAAGGCCTTGGGATGGGAAAATTTACCTTATCACTTACGACATCCCCGAATCACGCCGGACCCTAAGAAACAAATTTAGAGAGAGCATCTTAAAAAAATTAAGTTGCGGTATGCTCCAGGCAAGCGTTTGGATAACTCCTTATTCACCACGGGCGCTAATTGAGGCCTGGGCCATGGAACATGGAGCCGTGGGGATGATTTTAATTTCGGAACTAGAAAAAGACGGCAGTTTTGGCGAATTTACTGTAGAATATCTGTTGGAAGAAGTCTATAAGCTAAGTGAAGTTGACTCCAGGTACAAGGCATTTATTAACAAATACGAAAAGCAGACAACGGCCAACCAAACAGACTTAAATCTTGATTTCATTTCCTGCGTTAAAGCCGATCCGCAACTCCCTTTTGAGCTGCTCCCTCCAGACTGGGCAAGCATTAAAGCTTACAAAATCTACAAAAAGCTTTGCTCAAAAAACATCTTCACCTTTCTAGAAAATGCGTTTAAGAAAGGCTAATTTAAAAAATTTTGGCCCCTGTTTTTTGTAAAATATCTATGCGGCCGCACACGAAATCTACAAAACATCCCACAAGTCTTCCTGTTATCAAGGAAATCCGCGAGCCTAGTTTTGTAAACTTTTGATGCGGCCGTCTTAATTTTTCACAAACCGCTGCCGAAATAAACCGCACCACCTAAAAAAAACAGCATCCAAGAGATCAAAAAGTTTAGCCTTATAACAACCAAAAACAGTAATTACAATTTGTAAGTACGCATTAGTTCCCCTCACACAGCCCTCCAACCAACTTACAATCTCCCTTGACACCTTTTTGGTGAACAAGATACATTAATGGTGATTTATGGTGAAGAGTTCAATTCTTCAGCCAGATACGAAATTATCTAAAAACACCTTTACGGGGCGTTAGCCGTTATTTCTTAAGGCCTCCGCCCTCATTAAAAACTGCGGCGGGCACAAGCCGGCCGCCGGTAAAACAGCCAAAATTACCCATGAACCAGAAAACCATGTTTATAGGAGCATGGGTGAATGGCTTAAAAAAAGCCGCCTCTTCCAAGACGGGCTTTTCTTGCGTAATTTTGGCTCTCATTAAATGTTTCTCGGAGAATACACACTAAAACTTACAGGAAAGGGACGGGTTCTTCTGCCGCTTAAAATGCGCCAGCAAGTGCCGGGGGAAAACGTTGTCCTCTCCAAAGGATTTGAAAAATGTCTCTTTGGATACGACGAAAAACAATGGGAAATAACCGCCACCCAACAGTTGCAAAATTCCTCGGTGGTCAACCTCAACGCCCGCGACATTCGCCGCTATCTTTTTTCCGGTGCCGAAATTACATCACTGGACTCTCAAGGCCGCTTTGTGATCCCCTCCGCCCTATTAAAATATGCCAACATCACAAATGAAGTAGCCATTATCGGCGCCGGCGACCACTTTGAAATTTGGAATCAAACCGAATGGAAGAAAAAAGTAAAGGAGCTGGAACGAACACAGGCACAAAATACCAGTTGGTGACAGTCAATAACTCATTGTTAATTCTTTAGAGTTTTGTGCCGGCCTAAATCAATCAACAACCAGCTATTAACAATTAATTTTAGTGTTCTCACCTAAACTACCAAGAGCAAATTTTGGTAGTTGTCAACCGCCGGCGGAGGAGATCAAAAAGGACAGGGCATACTGTCCCTTACCCCAGAAAAGCAATTAAGCTGAGGTAATGCCCTGCCCAAATCGGCTTAACCGGTTTTAACAAGGACCTCCTCCCCAGCGGAAGAAGTTAAAACATAAAAACGAACAAGATGATTAATGGAAACACCAAAACAGACTGATTTTCATACACCCGTACTTTTAGAAAAAGTCATTTCGTACCTTAACGTTAGACCCGGCCGAAAATATATTGACGCCACCATAGGCGGCGGAGGACACAGTTCCGCCATTCTCAATAAGGGTGGAATTGTTTTGGGAATAGATATGGACCCCGAATCAGTAAATCACGTGCGGCAGTTGTTGGCGGCAAAATCCCAAACCCCAATTTCCAAATGCCAAATAATTAAAGGAAACTTTAGGAATTTAGGGGAAATTGCCCGCAGACACCACTTCACCCAAGTCGACGGCATCTTATTTGATTTGGGAATGTCCACCTGGCAAATTAAACACTCCAATCGAGGATTCACTTTTATGAAAGATGAACCGCTGGATATGAGAATGGACCCTTCACTTACCGTCACCGCCGCCGATCTGGTTAATGGCCTAACCGAAAAAGAATTAACCAAACTTTTTAAAACCTATGGCAATGATCCGAATGCTCAACGCATTGCTCACAATATTGTTTGCGCCCGTCAACTAAAAGCAATTAAAACCACCAGACAACTGGCAGAAATTGTTAAAAGATCAAAGCGCCAAACAGAAAAGAAAAAAATCCATCCGGCAACTCTGGCCTTTCAGGCATTAAGAATTGCGGTTAACAACGAGATAAACAATCTCAAAACGGCTCTTGAACAGACAATCAGCCTGCTAAATCCCAAGGGCAGGATTGTGGTCATCAGCTTCCACTCGCTGGAAGATAAAACAGCAAAACACTTCTTTAAGCAAGAAACCAAAAGAGGAAATTTAAAGATTTTAACCAAAAAGCCAGTCCAGCCGTCGATGCAGGAAATAACCGACAATCCTTCGGCCCGTTCGGCCAGATTAAGGGCCGCAGAGAAAATCAACCATGCCGCCGAGACTTAAAAAAAACAGACCAATTAAACCACAAACTAATAATCCCCCTTCCACTTCCTGGTTCCAGAGATGTCTGATCCTTTCCTTTATGGCCAGCATTTTTCTGGGCAGTCTGCAGATATATCTAGCCAACACCATCGGTACACACGGAGACGAAATACAATCTCAAGAGACACGCCTGAGAGAATTAAATCAACAAATCTGCCAGCTTGAAAAACAAATTAACGCCAGCAGTTCGCTTTCCTACATCGAAAAAAGGGCCCGCGAGGACCTAGAAATGGTTAAAATTAAAAAAGAAAATGTTGTCTACATCCGTCCTGATTATTTTGCCTCCCTTCCCTAGTGCCAAAGCCTGCCAAAACACACCTTCATGACCTTAAACTAAAATTAACCCAGGGAGTTTTCTACCTCCTGTTTCTGGCAATTATCCTGCGCCTCTTTTATATTCAGATTATTAGACATCCTCAATACATCGCCCTCGCCGAGAGCCAGCATTGGCAGCGGCGAGAGATACCCGCCGTCCGCGGCCGAATTTTAAGCAGTGACCATTATCCCCTGGCCGCCAATCTTAAGGCCTACGACCTCTACCTAATTACCAAAGACTTTTCCACCAAAGAAAAAAACGACTCCGCCATAGACGAACTGGCAAAAATTTTCACCTCCCGGGGCATCTGGGAAATTGACCCCGATCTCGACACCCCAGAAAAGATCATTAACGAAAAAAAAGAGCAATTAAAAAATTCTCTTCTGGACGAAAACACTCACTGGCTGCTTACAGAAAAACAAATCCCCGAGGAAACAAAAAAGGTAATTGAAGAAAAATTTAACGGTGTTTTTTTTGAAAGGCACGATCGCCGCTACTATCCCGAGGGCAACCTGGCCGCCCATGTTTTAGGTTTTGTCGGCGCCAATACCGCCGGCGAAGACCAGGGCTATTTTGGAGTTGAGGGATATTACAACGGCGACCTGGCCGGCAAACCGGGGTGGATCTCTTTGGAAAAAGACGCCCTTGGCCACCCCATCCCTATCGGAGGATATGTTATTTCCCAAGCCGTTAACGGGCGAGACTTAATTCTCACCCTAAACAGAGAACTGCAGTTTTTGCTGGAAAAAAAACTAACCGAAGGAGTAGAAAAATACGGAGCCAAAAGCGGCACCTTTATACTTTTGGAACCGGACAGCGGGAAAATTCTCGCCATGGGAAATATTCCCACCTACCGGCCTGATCATCGTGAAAACACACCCAATCTGGCCATTGCCCAAAACTACGAACCGGGATCGGTATTAAAAACAGTGGTCATGTCGGCCGGTCTCCAGGAAAAAGTGGTTGCCCCCTCCACTACCTTTGAATGCCTTGGACCGTTGACTATTCAGAGTCACCAGATTAGAACCTGGAACAACAAGTATCACGGCACGGAGTCCATGACCGAGATCCTGCAGCATTCCTGCAATGTGGGAGCTGCTTGGCTGTCTCAACAAATAGGCCTCAAGCGCTATCTTAAATACGTTCATGCCTACCAGCTCGGAGAAAAAACCGGCATTGACCTAGAGGGAGAAGCTGCAGGCATTGTTAAACCAGCACAGGACTGGCAGGAAATTGACCTGGCCACAGCGGCTTTTGGACAAGGAATCTCGGTTACGCCCATCCAACTGGCCGCCATTTTCGCCGCCATTGCCAACGACGGGGTAAAAATGAAGCCCTTTGTAGTAGAAAAATTTAAACTAAATTCCCAGGAAATTACCGTTCAGCCTAAAATCGCCAAAAAGGTATTAACCCGCGAAACCGCACTTGCCTTGCAGGAAATGCTCCAAAAGGTCGTGGAAAAAGGCGAGTTTAAGTGGTTCGTAGAACAGGCCGGCTTAGACAAGTTTTCTCTAGCCGGCAAAACCGGCACCGCCCAAATTCCCAAAGAAGGCCATTATGACCCGCATAAAACCAATGTTACTTTTGTGGGTTTCACCCCCGTGGAACAGCCAAAATTCGTGCTGCTGGTTAAACTGGAAGAGCCGTCAACCTCCACCTACAGCGCCGATACAGCCGTCCCCCTATGGCTGGAAATGGCTAAAGAGCTGGTAATTTACTTCGGAATCTCACCAAAATAAAGTGGGCTGCCTTACTAAACAGCCAAACCTACTGCTGTGTTATAATCATGGCCGCCAAATGAGGCGACTATGATTACCTACGTCATTGAAGGTGGACAACCATTAAAAGGAGAATATCTTGTTTCGGGATCAAGAAGTACCGCCTGCAAACTACTCATTGCCTCACTTTTAACTCCGGAACCGGTAATCATCAAAAACATCCCCCACACGCAGGAAGTTGAAGCCACCGCCGACTCTCTCCAATTTCTGGGAGCCAAAATAAACTGGACCAGCCCAGAAGAAATCCAAGTAGAATGCAAAAAATTAAACGGCTGCGCCATCTCAGTGGAAGCTTTAAAAAAATGCCCGGCCAACTTCCTTTTCTGGGGCAGTTTAATTGGCCGGCTGCACAAAGCCGCCGTCCCCGATCCCACCGATAATAAGATTAACCAACATCCGGTTGACCGTCACCTACACGCCGCCATTAAGCTGGGTATTAAAGTCAAAAAGACTAAGGGATTTTTTCAAGCCTCCGGTCAGACCCAGGGTAAAGCAGTCCAGTTTAAAAAACACACCCAAATGGGGACCGAAAATTTAATTTTAATGTCTGTTCTGGGCAACGGCAAAGTAATTATCAACAACGCCGCCGAGGAGCCGGAAGTAGACAACCTCATCAACATGCTCAATTCCATGGGAGCTCTTATTGAACGAACCGGGCCTCGGAAAATAGAAATTCAGGGAGTTAAAAAATTGTCGGGAACCAGCGTGGAAGTAATCGGAGACCGCAAAGAAGCCGTAGCCGTTGCCTGCGCCGCCGCCGCAACCCGAGGAGAAGTGCTTATAAAAGGATTCCAAACTACCCACATTACCAAAGCTCTGGCCAAATTTAAACAGGCCGGTATCCAGTACAAAGTCTCCGACGAAGGCTTATTGGTTTGGGCTTATGAACAAAATCCTTTTAATCCTTTAGAAATAGAATCCCGTCCTCATCCCGAATTTTCCACCATCTGGATCCCCTACTTTACCACTCTCTGCACCCAAGCCAACGGCGAATCAACTCTACACGATACCATCTATCCCAACAGATTTGGTTTTGTTGACCTTCTTGTAAAAATGGGAGCAGAAATCCACCCACATGACCCCGATCTCCCGGACCCGGAATCCGCCTATGCATTTAACATAAAGAATCGCGATCCCAGCCTAAAACAGGCCGTTAAAATCTTTGGCCCAGCCCCCCTGGTAGGAACCAAACTAAACAGTGAGAACCTTAAAGATAAAGAGGTTTTAATCTTTGCCGCCTTGGCCGCAAAGGGAACCAGCGAAATTCAAGGCATAGAAGATTTCAACAAAGATCTTCCCTTCCTAGTTAAGAAGCTAAAATCCCTGGGGGCAAAAATTGAACAAAAAAATCCAAGCTAGATCTTATCCGGCCATAAAAGTTGTAATTTGTACCTTGTCTGCAATTTGCTTTACCCTGACACAAAAGGGAAAAATAGGGTGACACCCTCAAAGAGGGTGTCACCCTGTTCAAGCCCATCCATGAAACTACACAACTATGTTACAACTCTCCTTGCTTCCATTTGGTACCGCTTTCCAAGCCGGAAGACAAACCTTATCTTAGTTGCCGGGTCAAAAGGAAAAGATATCACCGCCGCCTTTATTTACTCCATTCTTAAACAAACCGGCCAAGATGTGGGCCTAATCTGCTCCACCCAACAAATAATCAACGACCGCCCTCTTCCCAAGAATCTCTTTTTGGATACCTCACAGCTCAACCCTTTTAAGCTCCAGAAGGTACTGCGGGAAATGGTTTATCATAACTGCAAATACGTTATTCTAGCCATCAACACCCATACAGACCAAGTCCGCTACCTGCCCTCCTGCAAAATCTGCGTTCTAACTAACTTCACCAAAAACCAAAATCTATCCAGCGACATGGTGAACCAACTATATCTTCTTAGCCTACCTTTTAGAAAAGCCTCACTTATTGTCTTAAATAAAGATGACGCCGCCAGCGCCTATCTGTCCCGGCTCAGCCAGGCACAAAGAGTCACCTACGGCATTAAAAATGAAGCTCAAATTAAAGCCCTAAAAATAAAAAGCGGAGAGTGGGGAGTTTTTTTCTATTACACCAACTCCAACTCTTTATGGAAAAACCAGCTCTCTATTGACCGAGCCATTAAAATTAAACAGGCCGCACCAAAAATTATTCCCCTTGCCCTGGCGGCAATCGGCACCGGCGCCGCCCTAAACATCCCCGAGTTCCGCATCAAGAAAGGACTGGAAGCAATCGATGTGAAAACAGTGGAAAATTAGCAGAAAAATGAGGTATAATTAAAGCACTGCCGAATAGTTCCGAGGACTGCCCTAAAAGTTCTTAACATAATCATGCCTCAACTATCCATTACCCAGCTCGGCAACCCTGTTCTTCGCCAAAAAGCTGCAGAAGTCAGCCAAAAGAAACTTGCGACACCACAAGTGAAAAATTTAATTAAAGATATGAAGCAGACCCTGCTTGCCGAGGACGGGCTGGGATTAGCCGCTCCCCAGGTAAGCCAACTGGTACGCATCATTGCCGTCCACATCCCTCCGGAATTGATGGGCCACAAGGTGGCCGGCGTTGCCCTTCAGGCTTTAATCAATCCCAAAATTATCCAAACAGACGACGAAAAAATTGAAGACTGGGAAGGTTGCCTAAGCTTTAACTTTTTAAGAGGCCGAGTTCCTCGATACCGCCGCATTATTGTAGAAGCCTGGGACGAAAGCGGAGACTCATTAACCATTGAAGCCTATGACCTTTACGCCCGCGTTCTCCAGCACGAAATAGACCACCTAGACGGAATTCTATATTTAGACCGCATGAAAGACATGAAGTCTCTCATGAGTCTAGAAGAGTTTGAGAAAATGTTTAAGGAAAGAAATCCTCTTGAGTAAAACCCCACCGTCTTGAAAACGGCGGCTTTCTGGCTCACAAACAGCCCGTCAACACAAACCTAAAGTCTGCAGGCTAAAAAAGTCGTCAGAGGCACAGACAAAACCAAACCGATACTGCCCACCAGAGTCCGCACAATTTCCTCGGCAATTATTTCATAGTTCACCAGTTGCGAAAACGGCAGAGGATTGTCAATAAAAAGCAAGAAAAGAGGCAAAGCGGCGCCGGTATAGACCAAGATCAATGTATTAACCATAGAGGCGATATGGTCTCTTCCCACATCCATAGCCTTTAAGAAAAGATCTTTCTGTCCCATTTCGGGGTTGGAAATTTTTAGTTGGTTAACCACCGCAGATTGGGAAATGGTAATGTCATCCAAAATTCCCAAAGAGCCAATAAGTATGCCCGCCAAAAGCAGTCCCTTTATATTAAGCACTCCCCCCCGAGCCACCTGCAAAAAAGCCGCCTCTTCATTAGCATAGCCGGAAAGATGAGCGATCTCCACAAAATACTTAGCCAAAAAGCCGGTGACAATTAAAGCCGCCACAGTGCTCACCACCGCCACCGTAGTCTTCTTATTAAATCCATGAGACAAATAAAAACCCAGAGGAACAATTGACAACGATCCCAGAACAGCTACCCAAACCGGATCCCGTCCGGCCAAAATCTGGGGCAGGATGAATTTAAAAATGACCAAAAACGAAAGAACCATTCCCACCATGGAACTTACCCCCCGCCACCAACCTACAAGAATGGTCAACAAAACAAAAATAAAAACCAAACCGGCCAGCGCCGGCCGGCGGACATAATCGGTAACTATAAACAAATCTTTCCCTTCGGAATCCTTGGAATAAGACAAAACCACCTCGTCTCCCAGTTTATACCTTGGTTGGCCAATCTTTTGCACACCACCGCCCGCCTCTACAGACACCTTCTGTCCAGCCAAAGAACCCCTAATTATCTTAACCTCTAATTGCTGGCGCGTACCGGAATCTTCCAATACCTTTACCACCGACCCCTCCAAAACTTCCCCCTCTCTCTCTTGAGCCGCCACGTGGCCGCAAATTAAAAAAATAGCCGGGACAAAAACGAGTAATGAAACAACAGCCCTTTTTATCATGTCAACTAATTTTAGAGTTTAATTCCTTTTGATATCTTTTTTTGTCATCTTGTTAAAAATGTCTTTAATTTCCTTTTTGGCCGGCAGATTGGTCATCATCACCGGAGTTAGATACGAAATCGATTTAAAGATTCTTTTATCATACGCTATTTTACCTAAAAATTCTCTTTTAAACTCCTTTTGTATCCTTCGAGCTTCGGTTGTATTTATATCCCATTTATTAATCACCACACCAAAAGGCAAATTAAAATGGCTCACCACCTCAAGAACCCGTCCAAGATCCGAAGCCCCGGCCGGGGTGGGCTCGGTAACCAAAACGACAAAATCTACATCTTTTAGGGCAGCGATCACCGGACAGCCTGTCCCGGCCGGGCTATCCACAATCATCACCTCATATTTAGATTTTTCGCACTCTTCCTTTAAAATGTCCACCACCTGACCCGACCCCGTGTAACCAGGATATAACTGCCCCGAGATAAGAACTATTTCCCTATTAAACCGATTTAAATTATCAAAGTGCACTTTTTTTACTCTCAGCTGTGCATTCTTCACCGGCTTCATGGTAATCGCCTGCCTTGGGCACACCATCTGACAGGCTCCGCACCCTTCACAAAGATATTTATTGATGCTCAACCGATGATCCTTAAATGAAAGGGCCCCAAAAGCACAAGCGTCAACACATTTTTGGCACCCATTACATTTGCCGTAATCAATTACCGGCCGTTTACCGGTGGAAATATCCTTAAGCTCCTCCCATTCTTCATCCTGCCCCAACCACAAATGCAGATTAGGGGCATCAACATCTGCATCCAGTGCGGTCACCAAATAGTCTTGGGAAAAAAGCAAAGACAAAGAAGAAGAAATCAGGGATTTACCCACTCCTCCCTTTCCGGAAGCTACGGCAATTTTAATCTTAGACAATGCCATGGGCTATAAATTACACGTTCCACCAGAACAGGTTGGACAAACCGCCCCCCCACAAGCAGAATTATTTTTCACCTTAGTAACCAACCCCGAAGATGCGGAATAGACCCGTTTAAGCCCGCGGGCGCCGCACTTTGGACAAACTAAATCCTTTCCTTCGGAATCCTTCATAGCAAAAAGCCCGGTAAACCTATAATGACACTGAGGACACGAGAAAGTATAACTAGGCATCATCCACCTCCTTTCCGAAATCAGATTCAGATAAAGAAACTTTAATCCCCAACTCACCGAGTGTTTTTCGGGCATTTTCTCCGATATTAACAGTCTTCACCTCGTCAGCCCCTACCGCTTTAACAAAACGAATACCGTGACCGCGGCCAATTTTATAATAGGGATTTTTAATGATTTGGCGCATAACTTCTTCGCCCTGCTTATCATAATCTACCACCAAATATTCCGGCGCGCCAAAATCCTCATAAACCTTACCTTCACGATAGGGAATTGCCACCCGCCAGCCTTTCTTGGCAGGTCCGATTTTATCTAAACTTTCTGCACACCTCCCGCGCAGCATTCTAGACCTTCTTCCTCGACCCTGAATTTGAATCACCACATACTCCAGATGGGGTATTTTTTTCATGAGTTTGGCTTGCAAGCTGCCAACCAGATCACTCACCCGCCCCGCCTTAACCTCCGCCGGGACGGCCACTTTTAACTCGGCAAAAACCAAAGAGCCAATTTTGCGCGTCTTTAAATCAACCAGATCCACCTGCTCCGCTTGGCATACCTTTTTTATCTGGCTCTCCACTTCGGGATCGGCCACATCCAAGAGACTCTCTGTTACTTCCTTTCCCAAATTAAATGTCTCATAAAGAACAAAGAGACCAATAAAAAACGCGGTAATACTGTCGGCAATAGGAAGATAGCGGGCCAAAAAGATTCCCGCCAAAGCCGCCCCCGAAGAATAAACATCCACCCGCGAATGCTTGCCGTCGGCAATCAAGGCCAGCGATTCCTCTCTTTGACCAACATAAATTTTCAATCTGGCGGAAAATTCATTGACCACCACCGAAATCAGCATCACCAAAAGAGGGATAAAGGTAATTCTCGCTTCATGCCCTCCATAAAGCATCTTGCCGACTGCTTCCTGAATAATGCCAATTCCGGCCAAAGCCAAAAAAACCGTCACCGCCAGACCGGCCAGCACCTCGGCACGCCCCCACCCATAGGGATGCTTGGGGGTTGGCCTCCTCTGAGATATTTTGACCCCCCAAAGTGTAATCCCGGAAGAAGCCAAATCCATGACGGAATGGATCCCTTCAGCCAGCAAAGCCGTACTTCCAGACCAAACCCCCAAGACCACCTTAAGCAGGCCCAAACCAAAATTAGCCCCTATGCTTATGTAGGAAACTCCCTCTTTAGTCATGATTATTAAATAAATCTACCCGGCCCAGACGTCCCTGCGAATATGCTTCAACCAAGTCTTGAGAGAAAGGAATCTCCCAATCAATTTTTACTCCAAAGTCCCGGGCAATTTTATCCACCCAATCCCGCCTACCCAAATTTGACTGGTTAAGGACTATCCGGGCAGAAACTCCCAGCTTCTTTAAAAGCCGCAGGATAAGAGCTAAATCGTGCGCCCCCAAAGGAGTTGGTTCGGTAACCACATAGGCATAATCAACATCCAGCAAAGCCCTGATGACTCCGCAATGCATACCGACCGCCGTATCCATCAATAGGTAGTCGGCATCTTTCTGCCTGGCAAAATCTTGGGCAAACTCCCGCGCGGCAGTCACCACCGGCCCCGACTCTTCCAATACTCCCACCGATCTCCCTGTTATCAACCATAAATCCGCCGCTTCCAGTTTTGAGTTCGGTGTTCTAAGTTTATTGAAAAAAACCTCTCCAGTTTTTTTCTTCTCAATTTCAATAGCTCCCTGCGGACAGATATGCCAGCAAAGGCCGCAAGAGGAACAAAGCTCCGGCATAAAAACTGGATAATCGGCGGACTTTTTTTGCCCAGCATCCCGTGCAGTACTAGGCTGGAAAACGGCGTGACTGGGGCACTTGCTCACGCACAAACCGCATTTGGCACACTTTTTTCGATTTAGCTTAGGAAACTGGGCATAAACAAAGCGTCCCACATCACCCAAGCTCACTCCCAAGAGCAGATGGTCATTAGGACATTCCACATCCAAGTCGCAAAGGACAACTTTCTTCCCTTCCCGCACCAGCTTATTGGCCAGAAGAATAGAGACTGTCGATTTCCCCACTCCGCCCTTGCCTCCGGTAACCGAAATTAGTTGCATAGAAAAAGTTTAATTTCCAACCGCCGACTGCCGCAAAATTACCCGTAAAGTACTCGTTTACCGTCAAGTCCATTTTTACCTTCCCCGGCCTCGTCCCCGACCCCATCTGCCCCCCAATCCACACCCCCTGCCCGGCGGCACATCTTTTAACTCCGTTAATCGGCCCTCATTGTAATCTTTTAAAGCCTGTGCCACGGTGATACCAAAAGCCCCGGTATAAATTTTAATTCCCGCCGACTGCAAAACACGGCAGGCATTTGGCCCCATATTTCCGCTGACCACCGCACTACATCCCAGATCAATTACCTTTTGGGCAGTACCTACACCGGCGCCCCTGGCTGACTGAGCCGAGACATTATCTGCCGCCTGCCAGTCCTTTGTTTCCGTATCCACCACCAATAAATAAGGACATCGACCAAAGCGTGAATCAACCAACGAATTTAAATCTTTCCCTGTTGACGAAATTGCTAATTTCATAACTTTCTTCGCCTGCCCTTATTCTCTCACCATTCTGGCTCCACAGCTAGGGCAGCTTTTTTGATAGCAGGGCTGGCCAGCCACATGAGCCTCTTTATGCCCGCAACTAGGGCAAACACAAAAACCACCCGGACCGGCGGCTTTAGGACCGCCCATACGACCGCGGCCGCCGGCGGCGCCACGTCTTAAACCTCTGCCTAAACCTCTACCTGTTACCATTTGATAGTCACCTCCTTTCATTTGAATCGCTTTTCCTTTAACCAAGGCCTCGGCAATCTTTTGCCGAGCGCCGGTTAAAATTCTCTGCAGAGTACTTTGCGAAATACTCATCTTTTCCGCCGCCTCTGCCTGTGATTGCTCTTCAAGATCACATAGTCTTACAGCCTCTAATTCATCCAAAGTTAAAACAACCTTATCAAGACTGGAGAGTAATATCCCCCGCGGCTTAAAATAGGTAACTCCGGGTACTTGCTGTATAGTGCGCGGTTTCCTCGGCCTCATGATGTTATGAATATATACCCAAAACAAAATCTTGTCAAGTTGAGAATGTGTAAACCCAAAAACCTCAAGAATCAACTTATTCCACCCGTCATCAGACAAGCGATGTGCTATAATTTTTTCAGGGGGCTGTAGCTCAGATGGGAGAGCGTCACATTCGCATTGTGAAGGTCGGGGGTTCAACTCCCCCCAGCTCCACCATGACCCTTGGTATTAATCGGAGCCGCGCAAAGTGAAGCCCTGGCGGCGGCCAAAAAATACAAACGCTCCCACAGCCAGCAGAGCCAATAAACCTTTCCCTTGCCTTCCTTACTCCCTTTTGCTATCATGCCTTCATGCTGGGCAAACGACCTAACTTTAGCGAATATGAACCAAAAATTTACCAATTTTGGGAAGAAAAGGGCTATTTTAAGCCAGAGATAAATCCAGATGGAAAACCTTTCTGCATCCTGCTTCCCCCGCCCAACGCCAACGCCGACCTGCACGTAGGGCACGCCATGTATGTTGTTGAAGATTTGCTCATCCGCTGGCACCGCATGCTGGGCGATAACACCCTATGGACGCCCGGAACCGACCACGCCGGTTTTGAAACTCAATATGTTTACGAAAAAAAACTATCTTCAAGTGGCCAATCTCGATTCAATTTTGACCGGGAGACTCTATATCAAAAAATTTTTGAGTTTGTAAAAGAAAATTCCGGAATTATTCAAAAGCAGCTTCGGAGGCTAGGTTTTAGTTTAGATTGGTCACGCGAAACTTTTACCCTTGATCCAAAAGTTATAAATTTGGTTTACAAAACCTTTAAAAAAATGCACCAAGACGGGCTTATCTACCGCGACAATTATATTGTCAACTACTGCCCTCATTTTGGCACTACCTTCGCCGACCTAGAAGTTAAGTATCTTGAAAAGCAGGCCAAACTCTGGTTTATTAAATACCCCCTAAAAGCCCGAGAATCAAAGATTAAGGACAAATGGATTACCGTTGCCACCACCAGACCAGAAACTATGCTTGGAGACACCGCCGTCGCCGTCCACCCCGACGATGAACGTTATAAAAATCTGGTTGGGCAAACAGCATTACTGCCGCTGACAAACCGCGAAATTCCCATTATCGCCGACGAGGCCGTTGACCCGGAGTTTGGAACCGGGGCAGTTAAGGTTACTCCGGCTCACGATCCCACCGACTTTGAAATTGCTAAGCGGCATAATCTGCCTCTAATTCAAGTAGTTGATTTCTCTGGCAAGCTTAGCGAAAAGACAGGCTCATATAAAGGGTTGCCCGTTCTTGAGGCCCGTAAAAAAATTGTCCGCGACCTTGCCAAACAAGACCTTATTGAAAAAATTGATAAAAACTACACCCACCGCGTACTGGTCAGTTACAAGGGCAACTATCCAATCGAACCCATGGTCATGCCCAACTGGTTTGTTAAAACCAATGAAAAATTTAAAATCAGGAGCAAAAAATTAAAAAAATTATCGAACCAAGACGAGATTTCCCTAGGCGAGATGGGATTGCTGGCAGTAAAAAAAGGTTTGATCAAAATTATCCCCAAGCGGTTTGAAAAGCAGTACTATCAATGGATGGAAAACATTAAGCCTTGGCCCATCTCCCGACAGATTGTTTGGGGTATTAGAATTCCCGCTTGGTACAACGTCATGAAGTACCCGGCACTTCAGGTGGCCTTTCTGAACAGCAAAAACGGCCAAGTCGTCTCCGGAGAAATTGGTAAGCTACTCAACACTTATTCCCTTTCCGAAATTGAGAAAGGCCTCCAAAGCCTAATTGCACCTACCAGCGCCGAATACATCATCAGTCCTGATAAGCCTGGTGAAAATTTTCTGCCGGAAACTGATGTTTTTGACACCTGGTTTAGCTCCGGCCAATGGCCTTTGGCTACACTAAACTACCCCAACGGAGAAGACTTTAAAACCTTTTACCCCACCAGTGTCTTGGATACCATGTGGGACATCTTATTTTTCTGGGTAGCACGAATGGTCATGCTTGGTCTGTATTTAACAGACGATGTCCCTTTTAAAACAGTCTATCTCCACAGCATGGTGACCGACAAAAAAGGAGCCAAGATGAGTAAATCTAAAGGCAACGTTATCAATCCTTTGGAGGTAGTGGAAAAATACGGCGCCGACGCCTTGCGAATGAGCCTGCTGGTCGGCTCCGCCCCAGGCAACCCAGTGTCCCTATCCATGGAAAAAGTTAAAGGCTACCGCAACTTTGTGACCAAAATTTGGAACGCCTCCCGTTTTGTGCTTCAGCACAAAACGAAACTCAAAACTACATTCAAAAACCCAAAACTAGAAACTGCCGATAAAAAAATCCTCAACAGACTGGATCAAGTAATCAGGGAAACCACAGCGGCACTGGAGAAATTCCACTTCTCATCTGCGGGCGAGACAATCTATGATTTCTTCTGGCACGAATTCTGCGATAGATACATTGAGCAAACCAAAAAAAGATTATACGGAGAAGATGAAAGAGCAAAATGCCAAGCCCTAAGCGTTTTGCTAAAAGTTTTAATTGACTGCCTTAAACTCCTGCACCCCTTTATGCCTTTTGTGACCGAAGAAATTTACCAAAAATTTTTACAAGCCGGACTCAAAGGTCCAGAATACAAAGAGGCCCTTATGGTCTCTCCCTGGCCAAGGACAAGATAAAATCGTAATAGCATATCCCACTCCGTGATTCGGGAAAGAGTGTTACTTTTAAAAGAGTAATGCCCTAATCAAGCATAATGTCAAGACAAAAAATCTTCTCCTGGCTCCAGCAAAATGGCGGCAGACTTCTTGCCAGTCTTGGCGGCATCGCTCTGCTGATTATCATTCTTGTTTCTATTCGGCAAGGCCTTTTGCACCTCACGCGCCGCCGCACCAGCGAGCTTTTAAACCAAGCTCAAAGCGCCCTCAATGCTAAAGAGTACTCCAAAGCCGTCTCTTTATACAAACTTACCCTAGACTACAATCCCAATCTACTGCCCGCCTATCAAAAAATGGCTGAAATTTATCTTTTAAAAAATAAATACTCCGAAGCAGAAAACATCCTGCTTAAAGGACTATGTTACCTAAAAGACCCCGCAGAAAAAGCCCACCTAAACCTAAACCTGGGGAAAGTAGCCATGGCCGCTCACAATTATTCCGCCGCCGCCATCTACTTTTCACAAGCCGATCTAAATCTGGCAGAAAATAAACTCTTTCTGGCCAAAGCCTACCTAAAGGAAGGCGAAATCTCCAAAGCCAAAGAAATTTTAGAAGAATTTCCCCAAACAGATGACAAACCAGCCTGCATTTATTACTACAAGGCTCTAGCCTCCATTTTAACCAACTTAAACTCCTCTCTCTCCTTCATCTTTCTATCTCACGAAAAATCAATTGAACAATCCGACTCCGCATGTTCCACTACTAGCACCAGATTAAAAAACAACATTGAAGAAGCTCTTTCAAGAAACAACGAGCTGGATAAAAAGACTTTTGCGGCCTATGCCCTGCTTCAGGAAGACTATCCAAATTTGGCTACAAAAATTTTAAAAGAGGTAACTCTGGAAAATCCGGAATACCGCGACGCACAGGCCTTGCTTGGAGCCGCTTTTTTAAGCCTGCAGGACTACGAAAACGCCAAAACCCCTCTTAAAAAATCAGTAGAAATTGATCCCAATTACGCCTACGGCCATTATCTTTTAGGACAGCTTTACAGCCAAACGAATAATAATGAGAGCGCCCAACAAGAATTTCAAGCCGCACTGAATCTGGCCCCGGATAAATTATCCTACTACGACGCCTACCTAGAATTTTTAGAAAAGCAAAAAGCCTACCCCGATATGGAAAACACCCTAAAACAACTTACGGCACGAGAAGAACTTTCTGCCGCACAGCGCAAGTCATATGAAATCAAATTAATTTATCTCTACTTAGATCATCTAAGCAATGCACAGAAAGGACTCGACCTAGCACAAAAATACCAAGACAGCGAAGTGTATGCCTGGGCATTATACAAAAACAAACAGTCAAACAACGCCCTAGAAATCATTCAGACTTTGCTTGAAAAATCCCCTACTGCCTGGCTCTACTACCACCAGGGAGTAATTCTAAAATCTCTGGGGCGAACCACAGCGGCTCAAGAATCTTTCCAGCGGGCCGTAGATCTAGATCTTGATGGCCAAATAACCAAATTATGCGATAATGAACTTAGGTAACAGTCTTTTTACTCTAAAACAAATTATCTAAGAACCAAACTGTTTCGGCTACTCTTTTAGCGACTTTTGCAATTCTTGGTAAATAGAATCCCGCCTTAATTGGACTCGTGAAACAATGTCTATAAATTCTTTCTGCTCTCCCAAGTACTTCCTGAACAGATCCTTTTTCTCAATTCTTTCAACATAGTCTAGTATTCTCTCAAGTGAATTACTAATCATCTCGCCAGAATAATAGGGTAATTTTTGCACTTTAACCACCGTGCCCCTCAATGAGCAATAAACCGGATGTCCTGCAACCTCGGCGCTGAATTCCGCTGTTTTCTTACTTTGCACCTTCCTTTTTAGATTCGAATACACTCTTCTCACATATTCTTTATAGGACGAGTTCTTGGCAAGAATCATCCGCGATAAATAAACACTTAACTTACCAAGCTCCTCATACGAGAATTTCTCTTGGCCGTAAAATGTAACTCTCTCCACCGCAAAACGCATTAAATTGCGCTCAAGATAAGAAAGAAAATTGAGGAGCGCTTTGTGCTGGGTATAGTGGATCACCGCAGCGTCATCACAAGGATCCAAATAGATTTTAAATCTTTCGTCATAGGGCTCAATATCCGCCGCGCGATTGCCATTATGATAAATTAGCCAGCTTCGAAGCGCCAGCGCAAAATCCTCCCCTCTAGTAACCATAACCGGATAGCAAATAGACTTAAAAAATCCCTTTTTAAAAAGCATATTGCCGCCCTTAGCAAAAAGCGCAGGCTGTATTTTGCCTTCAGCAATAAGTTTTGAAGCATCAACAATCATCGAAGAGAACTTAGGCCAAAGCTCTAGAGGATCGCAAACTGGCGTAATTTTCAACCCCTCCTCCCTGTAGAGTCCACTCCAACAATAAATATCTTTATCTTGGTAATTCTCCATTGCATGAAGCAAAAATTTCCTTGGTATATATTGATCAGTATCAACCTGGATTAAAAGGTCGGCATCATATATAGATGCGAGGATAAAGGCTAAATTCCGTATTTTAGAGTAGTTATAAAGACCACAAATTTTCTGAGCATTTAACCTCTTTACCAACCGCAGTAGAGCTGGCGGGAAGAAAATGTGAGTTTCTATCCTACTATTAAAGGCATCGACAAACCCCCTTACTTCTTGCTTCTGTCCTTCCGTCAGCCTAGCCGCCCCGACCACCAGAGCATGAACTATTACCTCCGTATGCTCCGGGATATCCATCTTGCTCAAACTGTCTAGAAAGCGATAGTCAAGCTCTTTCTTAATATCATCAGCATCCGCAGGATGATCAAACTTAGAGGATTTTCCCTTGCCAACAAAAATATTAGTTGTTAAAACAATTTTCGTTTTCACTAGCCATATCCTACCACCACCCTTTTACAATATGCAAGAATTTCGGATGTTAACACCAAGGCACTCACCTTAAAGCACAATATGTTTACGCTCTAGCGAAAATTTTCCAAAGTACACACAAGGAATAAAAACCCAGTTTCACCTCACCGCAAATCCCTGCCATTTCTTAAAAAGCCCTAAAAAGCAACTAATTAATAAACGAGGATGGGTCATAAATGCCTAACACAAACGGGGCGTAAAAGGGTTTATAAATGAGAGTATCATGCAGGAGCTAAACGGCGCAGAATGCAGACAAGCGCTTCACGAGGCGGTTCCCCGGCAATTTAAGTGAGACAAAAATTGGAGCCATTCTTTGTCAAGCAAAATCCGGAACCCGAACAGTCTGTCCAAGATGTAATTCGAAGCTGGTAGCTAAGACTGATAGTGAAAGATGGAGATGCGGGAATTGCTGGTACAATTTCGGACTGAGAATGGGTACTTTTCTAGCCAAAAAGAGAATACCACTAAGGCTTTGGTACGAGATTTCCTACGGGTTTGCTATTGGGTTACCTGCATACTAACAACAGAAAACTTTAAAGGTTGATGACTATCGAACAATCTATGGCAGTTACAAAGTGATTAGGCAGGCACTGGTCCAGGACAGTCGGAAAAAGTTTAAAAAATTAAAGTTTGGTGGTATCACCGAAGTTGATGCGTCGTATTATGGAGGTAAGTATAAACTTCCCCGACCTTACGGTCGGGGATTCAAGTAACGTTAGTTAAAACTGCCCCACACCAAGATTTCCCTAAATTTAAATAGATATTATCCAAATTAGTGGTGAATGAACAGAAAGTGTTTTGTAAAAAACTAGTGCAACCATCTCTTGTTTTCACAACCTCCCCCTGACCTAACTTCTTAACAAGGCCACCACTATCTCGTCTTTACCTCTTTCCTGTGCATGGTCCCAGGTAAAAAAAGCCACCCCAGAGCTGGGCGGTTTGATAGCTTCTTGATAGGCCCGCTTCAGCTCATCAACCGAATACCCATCCGGCAAATTATCGGGCATATCTTTAACCTGAATGATAGGAATAATATAGCGGTAGCCAAGACCATCAAGATACTGTACATACTCGCTGATACAACTCACCGGCTGACCAATCATCCGATGATAGAGCATGGGACTAATCATATCTACACTCTTTAGGATTCTTCTATAATCAAAACCCAGCTTCTTTCGATATTCCGGATGAACTTCCGCCATAAACGGAACTGCAAAAAAACCAAGTTTTATCGAAGCGGGGATAAGATTCCTGACCAAGAAAAAATAGTCAGTGATTAAATCAGCCCGATTTAGATTTTTGCAGAACCTACAAGCCTCATGGACCTGATAAATAACTTTCTCCCCCTTTGTCTCCCACCGGCCATGAAACCGTAAACGATCAATCCAGATCTCGTCAGGGTTTAAGGAAACAAGATGTTTAATCTTTCTAATGATTTGCTGGCGCGATTTGGGATTTGCCGCACATTCTTCTCGATAAGCCCCAGAGCACAAACCAATAGTCAAACCTGCAGATCGAGCTTTTTCTACCAGATTAGGATCCGGATCCTTGGTGTAGGCAGCAATCATCAACTTGTTAGCCCCAGAGTTAATCACCGCCTCCGGATCAACCTTCCCATGCTTAAACTCGACAAAAAGATATTTATCCATGAGTTCTAGTCTTTATCAAGCCCTTATCTAGAGCCTTTCTCTCTACAAGCTACCTCATATAACCCAGTATCTGTGCTGTCTCTTTTGCACTAGCTAGCCTTGGCTGGGCATAATCTTCAATAACCGTTGGAATCAGCTCAAAAGAAAATTCTTTGTCTTGGTTAATCTTGAGCTTAACCAACATTCCCTCCCTCGTTTTCTGCGACCACATCTGATCAAAAACTAAATTACCCAACCCATAAAAGATTAGACCGCCGTTGTATTCTTCATACTTCTGCACCCAATGCGCCTGATCACCCAAAACCACATCAACTCCCCAATTTACCAGCTTATGCCCAATTTCAATTTGGCCTGCCGTTGGCTGGTGTGTGTACTCTACTCCCCAATTAGGCATAACCATTAGGATATCAACATAGGATCTAATGTTTTCAACAAGACCCTTAATCAGATTTTCGTCCCACCAGGCCACTCCGGTTGAACCCTTACCGGCCGCCGGCGAAGTCCCGGCCACAGTATTAAACGAAAAAAAACCAATCTTAAGCGAATCGCCATCTCTTTTTTTTAACTCCACAATTTGAGGCTTAAAAGCTTCTGTCGCATTCCTCCCTGCCCCGGTAAACAAGATATCATTCCCCAGAAGCACATCTACCGTATATTCAATTCCCTCAACCCCATAATCTCCCAGATGATTACCGGCAACACTTACCAAATCAACCCCAGCCGAAACAATACCCTTGACATAGTCAGCTTGAGAGCAAAAAACAGTTTTATCGGGGACATAAGGACAATCTTTAACAAACGGCGATTTAAAATTAACAATAGTCAAATCAGCCGACCGCGTTAAAGGCTTAATCTTTTTCCAAGGGTAATTGACATCTTTATATTTCCTAATTCTTTCATCTACGCCGCGGGAAAGGACTACCGTCCCCCCGGCCAAAATCTCCCAGTCGGTTGAAGAACTATCGCCTGTAGTTACAACCAAACTCCCCCTAGGCAGTAAATCGTAAATTTCTAAAATATCTTTATTGTAATGGTAAACGCACCCTAGACCAAAATTACTCCCAATTTTTTCCGGCTCACTTGTACCATGAAACGCGCGCGTGGTTTCTTTAAACTGTCCATTATCCCAGAGTTCAAAAAACATCAAACGAGGCCCATAAAGTTGTGAAAGTCCCGAACTCTTTTTATCGCCAATTCTCCAAATCCCTTCGGGCATCTTGTTTTGACCTGCCCCCGTGGAAACAGGATAGACTTTAAGCAACTCCTTACCTTTAAATATGTAATTTTTCTGTTCGGGAACCACAATCACCGAAAGATAATCCGTAAAATTAACCTCCCCGGGTACTTTGGCCAGCCAATTTTTAAGACGGGGATCGGTCAACCGGCTGGTAATTGGAAAAACCGAAACGGGAGTTGGCGCAGGAGAGGGAGTAAGCGACGGAATTAAATCAACT
>MZGJ01000037.1:0-2501 GCA_002084955.1 candidate division CPR3 bacterium 4484_211
GATAAATATGGAGCCTGACCCCCCATTTTTCCTTCCATTCGTTGACAAATTCCCAAATTTCCGGAAAGACATCGCCCTCATCTATAAATTCACAAATCGGCAGTTTTTCGTTTAGTTCATCGGCGGCTTGTTTAACAATCCACAAAAGGGTGGTGCTGTCTTTGCCGCCGGTCCAGGCCACGGCTATATTCTTTTCACCAAATTGTTTGTAGGCGGCTTTGACGACTTCCTTGGCCATGCTAACTTTTTCTTCTATGGGTAAATTTTGCAGTCTGGTTTTTTCGCTGTCTGGAATTTTATTTAAATAACTTTGCATAAAATTCACCTCCTTGAGAATATAGACTAATTTATCTATATGGTTAAATGGCTAAATGGTTGGATAGCTGTTAAATCCCTAATCATTTGACTATCGTTCTAATAGCTCAGCAGGTTTACCCCGTCAACTTCTTTTGGCACCTCTTTTCCTGCTAACTCAAGCACCGTTGGCATCACATCATAAACCCTGGCTTCTCGGTTGATGTCCCTTAGTTCCTTGATTTGTGGTCCCCAGGCGGCAAAAACCCCTTCTTCCAAATGACAGCCATTTTTGTGAATTGATGCGCCAATAATTTTTCCGGTTCTCATTCCAAAGGTAAATCCAAGTGTTCGTTTGGGAGAGACAACAATGTCCGGTCCTTTTTCAGCATAAGGCCCCCAGTAAATTTTCTCACGGGGATAAACATCAAGTATGGGCTTGCCATCGTATTTAATCTGTTTAAGGTTTTCTTCCAGACCCTTTTTAATTTTTTGTTTTTCGTTTTCAGTTTCCGGCTTGATGTAGAGTGCTCCCCATCCGCCAACCATAACCTGTTTGGCATAACCGTTTTGGTTGATCCATTCCTGCAAATCAAAAGTTTTATCAACCGGGGCGAAGCCGTGATCGGAGACGATTAAGAGTGAAGTTTGTTCGTCATGGAAAAGATTTTTTTCGTTAATTAACCAGTCTAAAAAGTGATCAATCTTTTGATAGTAGGGAAGATCCTGACCCCAAAAGAAATGCTGGATAACGTCGAACTCTCGGAAGACAACAAAGAAGAGTTCCCAATTGTAGTCAAGATAGTGCTTAATTAGTTCGATTTTGATGTCTATGGATTGGCCGCAGCTTTTCAGGTCTATTTCAGGCTCAAATATAAATCCGATTTGCTTTAAATATTCCATTTCACTCGCAGGGTAGACCGAATTTTCATAAAGTTCCGGAGTCATCATGCCGGAGATCATAATCCCGTCAATTGGCCGCACGGGGAAAGTCATCGGAATGTTAATCGCTATTGAGGGCAGGTAGTCCCAGAGCTCTTTAGCTTTCTTTTCGGTAGAGAAATTAAGCTTATCACCAATGCGGAATCCGAAAATCCCGTGTTTGCCGGCATTGACTCCACTGACCATTGAGGTCCAGGCGACAGAAGTAATGGGCGGACGGGAAATAAGATCGCACAGGCAACCTTCGCGGATAACTTTCTGTAGGTTGGGCAGTTCGGGTCGGTCTATGAGATGTTTTACGGCGCCATCAAGGCCGAGAACGAAAATCCTCATTTTGGATAATTGGCTTCAAGAGCTTCTTCAGCTTCGTTAGGATGAGTTAGCCTATTGCCGACAGACTGGTGAAGCTAACAAGCTAATGGAGCTGCGGCCGCTAATGAAACTAGAAATAGCCTAGCTTTCTCAACTTCTCTTTAATTGAGTCTTCTTTTCCCCTATCTTCCTTTGACCAGCTTAAGAATTCCCGCAGAAGGAAGGCAACAAAACTGGAAACAGAGGTAAATCCGGTACCGGCAAGGCGCTTTTTGGTTTTCTGAAAAAGAGGATTGGGGATGGAAACGCTGGTAAAGTTGGACATGAAAATACTAACACTGAGTTCGGGTAATTTGCCAATTATCAAGTTGCCGAATTGTTAATTCCCATAATCTTGAATTGCTTTTGCAATTATATTTAGTTAGTAGCATCTTTGTCAAGCGGCAGGTGTGCGGTGGCCGGCGCGCTATACTTTGCCTGCAATAGCAGACTCTTGCCGTTAAACAGGGTTTAAACAGGGTGACACCCTCGAAAAGGGTGTCACCCTATTTTTGCCTGCAGCCGAGATATAAGTTGAGTTCTGCGGCTGTATGAAGAGCGTACGCTGTTTGTTGACATAATTATATCTAATTAAATATAATGCCAATATGTGGGTAGAGTTTACCCGGTTTTGTGAAGGATTTATTCTGCCACTGCTTCCCTTTGTTGGGGTGGGGCTGGCGGCTCAGCTTGTAGATGGGGCATTGGGGATGGCCTATGGTGTTACCTCCAACAGCTTTTTGCTTGGGCTGGGGTTGTCTCCGTCTCTGGCCTCTTCGGCGGTGCATATAGCCGAAGTTTTTACAACTTTACTCTCGGGAATTTCACACTGGCGGTTGGGCAATATCAACAAAAAGCTGTTTGTTAAAATTGTTTTGCCGGGTATGATTGGCGGGGGGTTGGGGGCCTATGTT
>MZGJ01000037.1:2511-5938 GCA_002084955.1 candidate division CPR3 bacterium 4484_211
CTATGTTCTCGCGGGCTTTCCCGGCGGCAGGCTTAAGCCGCTAATTTCTTTTTACTTGCTCATTATGGGAGCAAGAATTTTACGGCAGGCTTTTAAGACCACTCAGGTGAGGAATCTTCGCACGCCAAGTACTTGGATGGTTTCCCTTGTCGGATTAATTTCCGGGCTTTTGGATGCCATGGGCGGCGGCGGGTGGGGACCGGTGGGCACGACAACTTTTCTTTCTCTTTTTGACGATGGAAGTCATCCGCGCCGCATTATAGGGACAATTAATGCGGCGGAGTTTTTTGTTACTTTAACCGAGTCGGTAACCTTTTTGGCAGCGCTGGGTGTCTCTGCTGTTCTTGCTAACTGGCGGCCGATTCTTGGACTCCTTATTGGAGGTGCGGTTATGGCGCCGCTGGCGGCCGTGGCCTGCAGGCGGCTGCCCAGGAAAACTTTAATGATGGTGGTGGGATCGTTTATTATCCTCTTAAGCCTTCGCACGCTTTTTTTATCTGTCTAGGTGAATTTGAAAAATTGCGAAATGGAAGTCTGCTGATTGGAAGCGCCTCTCTTGTCTCTAGGCGGGTTTTAAAGGAAGTGAGAAATAAAAGACAGTTTGCTCGTTGGGCACTGATTTAAACCACATTTTCCCTTGGTGTGCCTTGATTATTTTTTGGGAAACAAATAACCCCACTCCGGTACCTTCAAAGTTGTAGGTGAGAAGATCTGTCCCTCGAAAGAGCGGTTTAAAGATGTCAGACTTTTTTTCCGGCGGTATGCCCACCCCGTAATTGGCAACGGAGGCGACTACGCTGTTTTCTCTTATTTCCGCGGTAATGGTTATTTTGCTGTTTGGCCTGGAAAATTTAATGGCGTTATCTAAGAGAGCTAAAATAACTTCGCGGATTTTTTCTCTGTCGGCAAAGATTTCTGAAATGTTTGATGGGATTTGTACGCTTAGGCCCAGTTTTTTGTTGTCTAGCAGGGGCTTAATCTGCTCGGTGCAGTGATTTATGACCGAAACTAGAGGGAATTTAGTTTTCATTAGATGGATTTTGCCCGATTGAAGGTTGTTTATTTTTACCATCTTCTCTATCAGTTGATTTAGTTTTGCCGCCTGTTCTTTTAGGGCGGAAAAGTATTTTTTTTGCTCCTCTTGGGTTAGGTTTTCTTTGTCTTTTTCCAGCACTTCCACACAACCCTTGATGTTGGCCACGGGAGTTCGGAGATTGTGGGCGATCATCCCGATAAGTTCACTTTTTTGTTTATCCAGCTCTTTTAATTTGTGAATAATTTCTTCTTTCATGTTTAATTCTCGGCTAATATATTGGGAAAGAAAAGCACATCCCCAAAGAGTCAAAACTTGGGAGGTGATGTTAATCCATGAATAATAGGAGGGGAAGGCCTGGCGGGGATCTAAGATAGTTTCTATAACTATGCGGTAATGTTCGGAGAGCAATTTTTGGTCAATAAATAAAAAAAGTGTGGCATAGATAATTAATGTCTGCCCGGCGGCGATAAGATAGGCAAGTTTTCCCGGAAAGATGATGCCGGGAATAAGAATTACCAGGTAAAGTGAAAAAAATAGCGGGCTTAAGGTGAATCCCCACAAAAGAACGCCGACCACCAGAGTAAAAAGGTTATAGAGGATGATGTTGGCAGTCAGGACCCAGCGAACCCTTCGGCCCTTAAATTTATCAATGAAGAGGTGATTTAACAGGTAACTTACTAAGAGGAAGGCAAAAGCACTGCTCCATAAGAAAACTCGCACCCTGAATTTAAGGGGAGTGACCAGGTCGGCGATAAAAATTAGGGTAAAAATAATAACTGTGGCGGCTATCTCCAGCTTGGGTATTAAAATGCGAATTTTTTCTGCGGGGATTGATGTTTCTGTCATTACTTTGTGTTTTCTTCGCTTTGA
Source organism: candidate division CPR3 bacterium 4484_211 (assembly GCA_002084955.1). Classification (GTDB taxonomy): domain Bacteria; phylum Patescibacteriota; class 4484-211; order 4484-211; family 4484-211; genus 4484-211. The sequence continues at coordinate 4,418 of MZGJ01000037.1, forward strand.
GTATAGCAGATTATTTGACAGAAAGCGATATTGGAAAGTAAAATGAAAACTATGACACAACAAATGGGGAAGCTCTTTGGAATCTTGCTGGCGTCAATGGTTTTTAGCGGTCTTTTGGCGGTGCCTTTTATTAATTTGCTTTACAAACTAAAATTCCAGGAAAAGAAATATGAGAGTGTTGATTTTAGAGGTAGAAAAACCCTTTATAACAAGTTGCGCGGATGGAAGGTGGGCACACCGATTGGCGGCGGAATTTTAATTATCGGCTCAACTTTTTTGTTTTCTTTCTTGTTTTACCTATTTACCAGCTTTGCTATAAACTGGACGGCGATAATTTTATTTATGACTTTTTTTCTGTTTGGTTTGCTTGGTTTTTATGATGATCTGCCCAAGTTGTTTCGCCTGCAAAAAAGTAGACTTTTGGGGTTGAGGGTTCGTTATAAATTTCTTTTGCAGTGGTTGGCGGCAATATTAATTGCCTATTTAATTTTTGAAAAAATGGGTGTAGATTACATCACTCTGCCTTACTTTTGGGGAAAGACAACTTTTCATTTTGAAGGTTGGTTTGTCCCTCTGGGGGCGACTTTGATTGTTTTTTTCTGTAATGCTTTTAATATCACCGACGGCATGGACGGTTTGTCGGCCGGTTTGTTGATGATCAGCTTGGTAACTTTGTGGGCTTTAACCGGAGAATGTATTTTTAAGGGCGATGTCAGTTTATTTCTGGCAACTTTAATCGGCGCCCTGGTGCCCTACTTGTATTTTAATATTTATCCAGCCCGCTTTATTATGGGTGATACCGGAGCTTTGGCTTTTGGAGCTATGCTGGCGGTGGTGGCACTGATGATTGATCAATCGGCTATTCTGCCGATTCTGGGGGGAGTATTTGTGGTGGAGGCTTTTTCTACTCTCATTCAATGGGGGTCAATGTGGTTGAGGAATGGGAAAAAAGTTTTTTTAATCGCTCCGCTGCATCACCATTTTGAAGCTATTGGGTGGGATGAGACCAAGGTGGTTATGAGGTTTTGGCTGGCGGGGGTAGTGCTGGCTTTTGTGGCCCTTTTCTGGGCTAGTTTTCAATTCTGAAGGTGGGTCATAAATGCCCAATCCAGTTGTAATGATAATAACCAAGCACCAAATTACAAACAAATTCTAAATTCAGAATTCAGAATTCAGAACTTAAATGACCAAAACCTTCCCATGTTTAGGATTTGGGAAATTGTCATTTGAATATTGTTTGAAATTTGTCATTTTACGACTTTTCGTAATATCCACTCTTACTGAAAGTTGGAATAGTTGTGATTTTTTGTTGGGGCGTAAACTGCAGATAGTTGAGGAATTGTAACTGGCGGGCGGTAGGAAAGAGAGTGTGTTTTTAAGGCGGCGTTTGCCGCCGAAAAAAGTTAGTTCCTACCGGCCGCGTGTCCCGAGCTGGTCTCGGGACTTTTGTTGAAGAAGGAGGCTTGCGGTACCAGGATACCGCAAGCCTCCATGGGTTCCTCCCTAGTGGATCCAAGGTTT
>MZGJ01000013.1 GCA_002084955.1 candidate division CPR3 bacterium 4484_211
GGTGATAGTAGAATAATCATCGGCACGCAGCCTAAACCGTAAGGTGTACCCACTCGCAAAAGACATTCTTCCACCTAAATATAACCACATGTTCATCTCACCATTATACTTATAGGACATAAAAATGGTCTGACTTTCCCAGTCATTGATGACAAAGCCATTCGGATCTAAGTAAAAACGGCAGCGATAACGCGGCTCCTCGCTGGGCGTATTATCCTGTACATAAATGTCGTTTGTATCATCAATGTTAACCGCCATGCCATAGTTGCCAACCATAGACGCCGCCGAGGTTACTGACAAATCACCCCCATCGGTTATCGCATTATCCCACCGCGCAAACCCACCGGTCTCAAAACTATCTGTAAAAGGCTGAGGCATTGCCGGAGGAGGGGATACACCGCCAATCTCTTTACCGGTATTATTGCTGGCAAACTGGTCTATATAATAGGTACCCGAAATTCCATTATCAATACTGTCTATTGCCCCTAACTGAATATAATCCACCGGGCACTCATCATTATCCCCCGTGACCGTCTCCTTAAAGTCTCCATCAATCCATAAACTAATTGCGCCACTTGTCCCCGACCCAACACGATAATCAAGCTCAACCAAATGCGGATAGTCTCCAATGTTATACCAACTGCTCGTGGTAGTTGAATAATCATCATTCCTAAACCTAATAGCTAGCGTATATCCACCCTGATAATTTCTTCTGCCACCAAAGAGTAGATACATACCCATCTCGCCATCGGCTCTATAGGGTCTAAAAAGGTAGAACTCATTCCAGCTGGACATTTCTAAATCATTAGGATCCAGATAAAATCGGCAACGATACCTCGTCTCTCCATTAGGTGTATCATCCTGCACATAAATGCTACTTGCATCATCAATATTCACAGACATCCCATAACTCTCCACCATGGCCGCATCCGAAGTCACCGCCAGATCGCCCCCATCAGTAACAGAACTACTCCAGGCACTAAAATTACCGCTTTCAAAATCATCCGCAAAAAGGTAGGTCGGTGTGGGAGTTGGGGAAGGTGTAGGTGTTAAAGTCGGGGTAGGAGTTAGGGTAGGTGTAGGTATTAATGTCGGGGTCGGGGAAGGCGCTAGCGTCGGCGTAAGGGTTGGAGAGACCGTTGGATTAGGAGTAGGTGCAAGAGTTGGAGTCAACGTAGATGTCGGCGTTGGTGTCGGCGGCTGTGTTGGGGCTGGGGTCAGCGTGGGAAGAGCAGTAAACCCTGGAGCCGTGCAATTCTCCAGCATACACTGATAACCGCCGCCACAAACACCAATTATCCCTCCCCCAACTTCGGCCTGAGCGGTCAATTGATAACACTTGCCATCTTCAAAAACTTCATAACCATAACCCTGCTTGGGGAAAAGGGGATCATCGGGCAAATCCCCGGCATAACCTTCCGACCTAAGCAACGGTTTAAGAGCCTGATAGTTATCCTCGGGCGTTGACGCGCCCGGATCTGGACACGCCCGAGGGGATTGAGCAAAATAATATCCTTCCAAGATCAGTTTAACCGAATTTAAATCCGTCTTTCTCCGATCATCTCTAGCCTTAGGCAAAGTGCGGTTCATCTGCGTACCAACAACCCCAAACACAACAGCAGCAACTGTCAACGTCACCAATAACTCAACTAATGTAACTCCCTCGTTTTTTTTAAATGTCTTATCTTGCAAAACCCCCATTCTCCAGCTAAAATGCGAGCGGAATACAACTATTTCCCCAGCAGGCCAAGCTCCACTGCCGCAAGCAGATCGGAGAATTATATCCCAGCCCTAACCAAAGCATATAAACAAAACCAAAGAAAGTCAACTCCCGAACAAAGCGGCAAAACTATCCAGATACACCGCCTAAAAACATTATTAACAATGTCCCCGCTACCAAAAAGGGACCAAAGGGAACTGTCTGGCCAAACTTCTTCTTACGCAGAAAAATTAAAAATAGTGAAACAACCGCCCCCGAAATGAAAGCTATATATAAAGCGTAAACTATGCCAGGGAATCCCAGGACCAAGCCCATGAGAACCGCCAGTTTAACATCCCCCCCTCCCATTCCCTTACCACGAGTAATCGCCGCCAAAAAGAGGAAAAAAACCGCCGCACCTATCCCACTGCCTAGATAATTGAACATACAGTTAAATAAGGAACTGGGTAATTGAGAAATGGGACAACCCGCAACCCCAAACAGGGCGGCAAAAAATTGATAAATCAGGGTAATTAAGCTTGCGGGTAGAACAACTTCGTCCGGAATTAGGCCGTATTTAAGATCGTATAAAAAGATGATCTCCAGGCAGGCAAGGATAAAAAAAAGCAGTAAATAGTGAGTACCAACAGCCCATTCTAAATTCCCCAATCTGCATCCAACATAGAAAGCTATAAACAAAAAGCCCGTAACCAGTTCCACCAGTGGGTACTGTAAACTAATCCTCTCTCCGCAATACCGGCACCTTCCTCGCAACAAAACAAAGGAGAGTAGGGGAATCAGGTCAAACCAGGCAAGGAGATGATGACAATTTGGGCAGCGCGAGCGCGAAAAAGCAATCGGCTCTTTGTGCCTTAAACGATACTCAAAGGCGTTAATAAAAGAGCCAACCGCCGTACCAAAAGAAAAAATCAAAACGCAATCAAACAATACCCAAAAGTGCATAATAGGAAATTAGGCAATGGCTGGAATCTTAGTACTTTTCAGTTATTTTGTCTTTAATCCTAACCCTTATCTATGTTATCTGCTTATTTCCTCCAAAAACTCTTCAGCCCTATCCTTATCGCCGTAACAGTCCCGATATAAAATAAATAAATTCTTTTTGGGTGCCATCTCGTCCGTTTTGGCATACTCCAGGGCCGTTTTAAAAAGATTTTCAGCCCGCAGGCACTCTCCTTCCTCTGCCAACAGACTGCCCGCATTTAGTGAAGCACGGTAGTTTTTCATAATCTCATTAGATTTAAGATAAAGGGTCAGCGCCTTCTTTTTTTCCTCCTGATTAAAGAAAAAGTCAGCGGCATGGACACACGCGCCGCTGTAATAACCTCTTAAAGACTTAATTTGGGCGGGATAGGCAAAGGCATCATCATAGTTAACCAGAAAGGACGAGTTGTTAATAAAAGCTAAAAAGGAGTCAAAAACTTCCTGCAGGTCATAGGATGAATCAGAAGGCAAAACTTCATAAAACAACCCGCGGGGGATAAATTTGAAGTCAGGAAGATTAACGGCAAAAGAGGTATAAATCGGGAAGCGGTTTATATTTTCTTTAATCAGTGTTAAAAATTCATCTTCTCCCTTTTGAAAGTCAGTAACCAGCCCGGGCGTTCTTTTTTGCAATTTCTCTAACAAGTAGGCCAGGCTATTACCTCGCCCGTAAACAATCCTAATATCGGGACGGTAATCTTCCACATAATGAACATAAAAAGAGTTGAGAATTAAATCGTCACCGGAGGGAAAAACCAAGGCGTCATTTTTCAAGGGGCCCAAGGCATCCTTGGCGAAATATTCCCCCTGGCGGACCTGCCGCAAATCTAATTTAGTCAAATTTACCGCCAAAAGATAACCAAATAACAGAACCGGCAAAATATAAATGCTTGGGCCAAACTTTCGCTGTCCCCAGCTCAAAGCCATTCCCTGCCAAACTGGTATCCACAACAAAGAGACTGTAGAGAATTTTTCCAACTGACCCAGGTTAAAGAGAGAGTAGAAAGGCAGGGAGGCAAAAAGCAAAAACCCAAAACAGAACAAAAAAGCCATTCCACCGGCCAAATTAGCCACCCTCCAGCGCCGCATTCCAACCAAAAAACCAAGACCTGCCAGAATCATACCCAAAATACTGAAATTAGTTTCCAATAACTTGGGATAAACCACAAAATAGCGGCGCTGATTTCCCCATTCTCGTTCCACTTTTTGAGCTATGCTGAAAGTACCGTACTCTTCACGGAAGAAAGTTGCCCGTAAATCAGACAGCGTTGCAACCGGCCGCCAGAGATAATCACTTTGATAGCGAGTTGACAAAAACAGATAAGCATAAAAGGATAAACCTACCAAAACCAACAAAAACATGGTCAAAAGGGCCTTTATTAAAAACTTCCATTGAGATTGCAAATAGGCCCAAAATTTGCCCAAGCCATTAAAAGAAACAACCACATCTCTCACCACCGTGAAAAAAAGATAAAAATAGGCTGGGACAAAAAGGACAATCATGTGATGGTGCGCAATGCCCAATCCGCCTATTAAAACACACCAGTACAGAAGAGGCAGCGAAAACAAAGCGCCCGGCGGCATTTGCGATAACCTTCCGGCATTATTCCGCAAAGTTTGCCCAACTCTCCGCCGCCACAATAACAAAAGATAAAAAATCAACAGAACAAAAAAATTATTCATGGCAAAAACCTCTGTGGTTACAGAAAACTGCCAATAGGTATAAGCGGTCATCAAAAAAAGCGAAGAAAAAAGCGCCGCCAGGAGCCGCCTGGTTATCGTATAGACAAGAAGAAAAAGAACCATCAGGGTAAGCGAAGAAAAGAGAGCGGAAAAAACATTCATTCGCCAGGCAATTGAACCTAAGGGCACCAGCCTAATCCACAAAGAGGCCAGAACTGTATAAAGAGGGTAGCCCGGCGAGTGGGGGATACCAAACTTATAGGCGGCAAGTATTAAATCGCCCGAATCACCGGCAGAGATTGTCGGATAGGCAAAATAGGAGTAAAAAATAAAGGACCCCAAAGCAATAAGTGCGGCAACCACCCGCGCCTTGTTCATTTTGTCAAATTCAGCGGCTAAATTTAGCTTAATAGGAAAAACCATAGGCAAAAAGTACCTGCTGCACTGAATACTATGACGGGAACATAACCCCAAGACTCAACTGCGAAGCCCCACCGCTTTTTTGGAAGCAGATGTATTTTTCCTGCAGGGTCCCATTTCCAAAAAGCAGAAACCCTAAACTGCAAGCCGCCCATCCCCGCCGAGCACTAGTTATCAAACATCAAGGAAACAACCCGGAAATGCCTCCAGGGTTGTCTCCTTACAAACAGGTCTCCAAGAGAGACCCCAAAAATCTCCCTCTCCTTCTTGCCTACCAAGAAGTAGTAACCGCGCAAGATGGATCGGTCGTGGCGCTGCTCTCCGCCGCTTGTCCCGTGCTGGAATCATAAACATAGTTACCCTTCCCGGCTTGCTCCAAGTCATACCAAACTCCCGCACGATCACACCCGGTGGTAGCGGTACAGGTAGCCGTTCCATTACACGCAATGTACTGATAGGTTGTGTCACTACTCCCACTGCCAGAAGGTACGGAAGGAACTTGTTTTAGATACCCTCCAGTCGCCAGAGCATTTAACCCTTGGGTAGAACCCGCACCCATGGGCGGATAAGTACCATTGTTGTCAGTGTAGTAGGCCTCGAGTGCAGTGGCAATCTGACCAATATCACTCTTGGCACCGGAATCACGGGCACTGCGCAGTCTCTCCGCCGGGTTAATAGCTACCAAAACCACCGCCGATAAAATACCCAAAACAGCAATAACCACCAGCAATTCAATTAAGGTGAAACCTTTTTTATTCATCATTTTCACCCCCTTTCGGGACCCGTCTAGCAAGTCGGGCAGTGAGGCTCGGTTATCAGCTTAAGCCAACAGCGATCGCGATTACCAAGCCCCCGTTAAAACAAATCTGAAATTAGACAAATTTACAATTTTTAACTTTCAATTTACAATCAATTTCTAAGCCCGAAAATTGAAAATTAAAAGTCGAAAACTCCAACCCTCGATCTCCTAAGGTTCCAGCACCTCCTACAAACCACCCCCTTACAGGTTACAGCCTACCACTCTCAGAACTGACTCGTCAAGCTGTAAATTGGCAAAATCAAAGAAATAATTAAAAAACCCACACCTACACCCAGCATCACAATAACTATCGGCTCTAAAAGCGAACTGAGGTTCTCCACTGTCCTGGTGGCTTCATTCTCAAAATACTCAGAAATATTTTTTAAAACATTATCCAACTTGCCGGTCGATTCTCCAACCCTAACCATCTCTGAAAAAATGGAAGGGAACTGCCGATTCCCGGAAATTATTTCCCCAAAACTCTCGCCGCGCTCCACCGCCTTCATGGCATCAACCATCCCCTGATGCAGTATTTCGTTTTCCATTGTCTGATTGGCAATTTCCAGACTCTGCAAAATCGGCAAACCCGAAGTAATCAACATACCCAATGTGCGCGTAAAAGAGGCCAGCTGAGTATGTTTTGCCAGCAGACCAAAAATGGGCATCCTTAACTGCATCCCAGCCACAACCAAACGACCGCGATCAGTCTTAGCGTAACGCTTAAACGCCCAGAAACCACTGACACAAACAAGCAAAACCAACCACCAAAAATTAACAAATAAATCAGACATCTTTAAAATCATGCGCGTGGTAACAGGCAAAGTAGCACCCAATTCTTCATAAAGCCCCTTAAGCCGTGGAATCACAAAAAGAACCATAATCAAAACCACGGCCAGCATCACCACAACAATAACCAGAGGATAAATCATCGCTCCCTTAATTTTCCCTTTAAAATCGTGATCTCGCTGCATATTTTCAGACAGACGCGTTAAAACCTCCACGAGATTCCCGGATCTCTCACCGGCGTTAACCAGGCTTAAATAAAGCTTATTAAAAGCCAAGGGGTGTTTAGACATAGCCTTGTACAAACTAGACCCTCCATCCACCTCTTCGGCAACCTCTTTAACAATCTCGGACAGCAGGGGATCTCTAATTTGTTCTTGTAAAGTACGCAGGGATTTAACAATGGGGATACCTGCGTCAAGCATAACCGCCAACTGGCGAGTGAAAATTATCCGGTCCACAGGGGAAATACCTTTGAGGCTGTTAAAGTACTCACTCAAGTTAAAATGACGCTGCTCACTTATACCGGTGACGATAAGGGATTTGTCACGCAGAAGATCAATAGCTTGATGAGCGCTTAAAGCAGAAATAACCCCGCTCCGAGGATGGCCCTCGGAGTCCACAGCAGTGTATTTAAAGCTCTTCATGTCCTAAATATCTAAATCTAGCGTAAAGTTTCTAGTCCTCGCCAACAACAAGACCCGTAACAAATCAGCAAAATTTTCACGCCTTCCCCAGTATCCTCATCAAAGCATCAGGATTTAGAGCATACGCTTGTCCCACTTCAAAAGAGATTTTGCCCGCCTTTATTAACGAGGCCAAAGACTGCTCCAAAGTTATCATCCCCATATCACCAGAAGTGGCGATAACATTATCTATCTGGTGAGTTTTTTGTTCCCTAATCATAGCCCGCACGGCCGGCGTTGCCAGCAGAATCTCAGTGGCCGGCACCAATCCTCCATCTATACCCGGCAAAATCCTTTGTGAAACCACACCCTCCAAAACTGCAGAAAGCTGAGCCCTAACCTGCCTTTGCTGGTTTTCCGGAAAAACATCAATAATCCTGTTTATTGTCTGCGTGGCCGAATTCGTATGCAAAGTGGAAAAAACTAAATGTCCGGTCTCGGCAATGGTCAAAGCCGCAGAAATCGTATCATAGTCTCTCATCTCTCCAACAAGAACTACATTGGGGTCTTCGCGCAAAACAGACCTTAGAGCAATTTCCCAAGAATGAGTATCCAGGTGCAATTCCCGCTGGGTCACCAGTGATCTCCGATGAGAATAAACATATTCAATAGGATCCTCAATAGTCACAATATGCTCGGCGCGATTAATGTTAATTTCGTTAATCAACGCCGCCAAAGTGGTAGACTTTCCAACTCCGGTCGGCCCAACCACCAAAACAAAGCCCTGCTTTAGTTTGGTAAACCTGCGCAGGGTCAATGGTAAATTTAACTCCTCCAGACTTCTAATTTTGGCCGGGATATACCTCAGGGCCGCGCCCAAATAACCTTTTTGGTGGTAGAGATTGGTACGAAATCGGGCCAGCTGACCCAAGGCAAAGGAAAAGTCCAGTTCCTTGTTTGCCAAAAGTATTTCTTTCTGCTCGTCGTTAACCAAAGAAAAACACAACTTCTCAACATCTTCCGGATAAAGGGGATTAGCCCCCTCCATCGCCACCAACTTGCCGTTAACCCTAAAAATGGGAGCCGCCCCCACATTAAGGTGCAGATCGGAAGCATTCCGCTTAACAACTTCTTCTAATAAATCCTGAATATTATAGTTCGGCATAATTCACATCAATTCTAATACCTAAAGCTTACACAAAATAAACCCAAAACGCAAAACATATAACCACAGACATAATTTTCAATTTTCAATAACCTAATCTTCAAACTACTCCTGAGCCACTCTCAGCACTTCCTCCAGAGTGGTAACTCCTTCCACCACCTTTAAGAAACCATCCTGCAGCATGGTAACCATCCCATTTTTCCTGGCCGCTTCTTCCAATTTATCGGACGATTCCCGTCGTAAAATTAACTGCGACACCTGCTCGTCAACCGGCAGAACCTCAAAAATTCCCATCCGGGAAGTATACCCTTCATTATTGCACTCCTCACATCCTTTTGCCTTATACAAAACTAACTCCTTCTGCGAATCAGGAGGCAAAAGCTGGCCCAGAGTCCGCTTAAAGCGCTCCACAATTTCCTTCTCGGGTTTGTATTTTTGCCGGCATTTCGGACAAAGCGTCCTCACGAGCCGCTGAGCCAGAACCGTATCCACGGTGGAAGCCAGCAAAAACGGCTCCGCACCCATATCCAGCAATCTGGGAATAGCCCCAGCCGCAGAATTGGTATGCAGAGTTGAAAAAACCAAATGACCGGTTAAAGCCGCCTGAATTGCCAGCTCCATCGTCTCTTTATCCCGAATTTCGCCCACCATAATCACATCCGGGTCCTGACGAAGAACAGAACGCAAACCCGAAGCAAAAGTAAGCCCAGCCTGAGGGTTAATCTGCACCTGATTCACGCCCTTAATTTCATACTCCACCGGATCCTCCAAGGTGATAATGTTAATCTTGGCAGAGTTTATCATCTCCAGGCAGGTCCTTAAGGTAGTCGTTTTCCCCGAGCCGGTAGGACCGGTAACCAAAACAATACCCCGCGTTTTCGCCAGCGAATCTTCAATAATCTTTAACGCTCTTCCCCGCAAGCCCAACTGCGGCAAAGAGGGAACCTTGGTTCCCTTCCTTAGCAACCGCATGACCACCTTTTCTCCATGCGAAGTGGGCAGAGTAGACACCCTCAGATCCACTTCTCCCGAATCGACATAGATCATAAACCGTCCATCCTGAGGCACTCGCACTTCGTCTATTTTTAGATTGGCCAAAATCTTTATCCTGGAAACTAGAGAAGGGTGGACGTGCTTAGGCAGACTCAGACGTTCGCGCAGTATCCCATCTATGCGGTAGCGCACACGGGTACTTTGTGCCTGCGGCTCTATATGCACATCTGAGGCCCTGGATTTAACCGCGTATTGAAGAATGGTGGAAACAATCCGAGCCACCGGCGCCCTTTTAATCTCCTCCTCAATTTCCTTAAGAGAAGTCACTTCCTTCTTTAGCTCACCTATTTCCTCCTCAGTCTCTTTTAAGGCCGCCCGGACCTCGCTTTCTATCCCGGCGCTGTAGGCGGCATTAATTGCCAGCTCTATCTGCGAAGGGACAGCTAAATACGGCTTAATCTCCAGCCCCGTTTTGGCCTCCAAAAATTCCTTAACCTGAAGATCCAATGGATCTTTCATAGCCACTTCCAAAGTATCCTTTACCTTTTTTATGGGAATAAGCAAATACTGGCGGGCAACACTCTCGGGAATTAAAGCAATAACCTCACGACTGATATCTGTTTCGTCAATAGAGGTGAAGGGGACGCCGAGAAGCTCGGCTTTTGCCTGATAAATCTGTGCGTCGGTAGCCCAGCCTCTCTCGCGGATAATTTCGTCAACTTCTTTACCGGTACTAATCTGCTCTACCTTCACAAGCGAGACCTGTTCATCGGTTAAAACTCCTTTTCTTTTTAGAATATCCTCTAGGGCAGTTCTTTCGGGCATAGGTCTAGGGAAAAATTTCTCGCTCCACGTTTTTGGCTATTCGTTACCGCTATCTCATGCTATAATACCCCCATAATCATGTCAAGGAGCTATTTACTTATTTCCCGTCACACCAACATCCTTGCCTCACCCTCTCCCGATCTAAAAATAATCGCGCCCTCAATTTCGGGGAGCATCGGCATCCGCCAAGCACAGGAACTAATTCAATGGGCCTATCTTAAACCTTACCGCCAGAGATCCAAATGCGCTCTCGTAGTTAGGGCTGATCAGGCCACCACGGAAGCACAAAACAGCCTCCTAAAATTACTAGAGGAGCCTCCAGAAAACACCAACCTTATTCTTATCGCCCGCCGCCGGACGGTACTCCTGCCAACCATCATCAGCCGATGCCAGACAGTCAGGTGGGAAAAGCTCAGTTTAGAACAACAAACCAACCTGCTCAAAACCCTTCATCTTCCCATTCCCTTCTTCCCATCAGACAAGCTGTCAAAAGAATTACCGCCTGATAAGGCCGAATTTCTTAAAATACTTTCCGAACCAAAGCTTGTATCTGCCTTTAGGTGGATTGCCGCTATTACCTCTAGCAAAACACGGCAGGAAATTATTGAACTTCTAAATCAGGCTCTTGTCCAGCTGCACCACCAAAAACCCTTAGGCCAAAACCTAATTCTGCTTTTGGACAAAATTGAAAAAACCAAGCAGCTAATTCTAAAAAATGCCAATGAAAAACTGGCCTTAGAGAACCTGGTCTTGGAGATATACGCCCGAAACTCAACACAGGAAAGTTGAGGATGGGTTATAAATGCCCAACCCAGTTGTAATTACAATAACCAAGCACCAAATTACAAACAAATTCAGAATTCAGAATTCAGAATTTAAATAATCAAAACTTTCCCGCACTTAGAATTTGGGAAACTGCAGTTTGGATATTGTTTGAAATTTTTCACAATGAAACCCCTAAACGAGAAAAATACTTTGGGAAAGCAAAATATCTCCCATCTGTGTTCTCATCTTGGAGGTATTGGAACCTGCGGGCGCATTTTGTGCTGCCGAAAATTTCTCAAGCGCCCCCTGCACGAAGAAGTCAACCTAACCCCAGAAGAAAAACAGGATCTGCCGGTTGGGCTTTGCGGCCAGCCCAAGTGCTGTGCCCTCTGGGAAAGAAAAATTGCCTCCCCGCCACTGGCTTCTAAAAAAGAACTCCCGAAAAAGGAAAAAACGAGAAAAAAAATGGTGAGAAGAATCGTGAAATAAGAATTTTTTGTTTGTAATCCACAAACTAAATCTGATCCGATCGAAGATTGAAAATTAGAAATCCCGAGTCTTCTTCCAGTTTTCAGCCTTTTTTGGTACAATAGTCCCCGTCATGCTCAATAAACATTCCGACCGCTACGATGCCAGCTCCATACAAGTCCTGGAAGACTTAGAACCGGTCAGAAAAAGGCCGGCCATGTATATTGGAGATACTGGGACGGATGGATTTCACCACCTGCTGACGGAAATTGTTAATAATTCTGTTGACGAGGCCCTGGCCGGCTATTGTGACCAAATCTGGGTAGATTTAAACGCCGACGGCTCAGCGCAGGTTATTGATAACGGACGAGGCATCCCTATTGATACCATGCCCAAATATAAGAAATCTGCCCTGGAAGTTATTATGACCAAACTGCACGCGGGCGGGAAATTCGGCGGAGAAGGGTACAAGTTCTCCGGCGGTCTCCACGGGGTAGGCCTTTCGGTGGTCAATGCCCTATCGGAAAGTTGCACGGTGCAGGTTAAAAGAAACAACGAAATCTATCAACAAACCTACAAAAAAGGCGACCCCGTCTCTCCCGTAGAAACTATTGATTTCAAGGACTCACTTTTCGCCTCCCTTCCCAAGACAGTTGAAACCGGCACCGCCGTCCGCTACAGGCCGGATTTTCAGATTTTTGGCAAACAGGAATTTGACTTTGAGCGGATAAAAAAACAGTACCGCAATTTTTGCTTCCTCACCGCCGGTTTAACCATCAGCCTGCGCGATCTGCGGAAGGCAAAACTCCCGCCTCCCTATTTTTCCTTCTGCTTTAAAGGAGGACTTAAATCTTTTGTAAATTTCCTTAACCGCTCCCATGATCCCCTTCACGAGCATATCTTCTACACCAGAAAGGAGCGCGGCGGCATCTTGGTGGAAGCCGCTCTGCAATATCACGAAAATATAGTCCCAACCATTTTAACTTTTGCCAACAATATTGAAACCAAAGCCGGCGGCACGCACTTGGTAGGGCTCAAAACCGCCCTCACCCGCAGCATCAACGATTATGCGCGCAAGAGAGGCCTAATTAAAGAATCCGCCTCCAATTTTTCCGGAGATGATGTGCGCGAGGGCATCACCGCCGTCGTCTCAGTTAAAATGGACACCCAGAGAATTCAATTTGAGGGGCAGACTAAGGCCAAACTGGGCAACAAAGACGTCCGGCCCGCCGTAGACTCAGCGGTATACGAAGGATTTACCGCCTTTTTAGAAGAAAACCCAATTGACGCCGAAAAAATTGTAAAAAAAATAATCCTCGCCAAGCAGGCGCGTATTGCCGCCAGCAAAGCCCGGGCTACAGTAATGCGCAAGGGCGCATTGGAAAGCGCCTCTCTTCCCGGCAAACTGGCCGATTGCCAGAGCCGTGATCCGGAAACCTCCGAACTCTACGTAGTCGAGGGACCTTCCGCCGGCGGCTCGGCGAAGCAGGCCCGTGATCGTGAATTTCAGGCCATCCTGCCTTTAACCGGCAAACCAATAAATGCCGAAAAAAACCGTCTGGATAAAGTTTTAAAAAATGAGAGGCTGCGCGATTTTCTAATTGCCCTTGGGTGCGGAGTAGGGGAGGAGTTCGATCTCAAAAAACTAAGGTATCATCGCATCATTCTGATGAACGACGCCGATGTAGACGGCGCTCACATTACCACCTTGGTCTTAACCTTTCTATTTAGACAGCTAAAACCCCTCATTGAAAACGGATTTGTCTACATTGCTCAGCCGCCGCTTTTTAGAATTAAGTACGGTAAGGAAGTAACCTATGTCTATTCCGACGAAGAAAAAGACAAAATTACCTCCCGTCTTGAAGCCGAGGGGAAAAACTACACAGTCCAAAGATTTAAAGGACTGGGAGAAATGAATCCCGAACAGCTCTGGGAAACAACCATGGACCCCGCAAAGAGAATTCTAAAACAGGTAGCCATTAAAGATGCCGCCGAAGCCGATCACACTTTTACCATGCTAATGGGAGGCGAAGTTCCACCAAGAAAAAGATTTATTCAGGCGAATGCGAGAAACGCAGAACTAGACATTTAATAAAATCCGAAACACAGAACCTGGATTAATTTACAACTCACAATCTTAACAAGAATGTTTGAAAACTAATGCCCAAAGACAACAACAAGACACAGCTCATTGGTACCATTAAGCCTACGCCCATCTCCGAGGAGATGAAAAAATCGTATCTTGACTATGCCATGTCGGTTATTGTGGCTCGAGCTATTCCCGATGTGCGCGACGGTTTAAAGCCTGTTCAGAGGAGAATTCTCTTCGCCATGTACAGACTGGGTCTTTTGCCGGGGGCAGCGCATAAGAAATCGGCCCGCATTGTTGGAGAAACAATTGGAAAATATCACCCCCACGGAGACATGGCCGTTTACGACGCTTTGGTACGTATGGCCCAAGAATTTTCACTTAGGTACCCCTTGGTGGACGGCCAGGGCAATTTTGGGTCTGTGGACGGGGATATGCCCGCCGCCATGCGCTACACCGAAGCCCGCCTGGCCAAAATCACCGAGGAACTTTTGGCCGATTTAGATCAAAACACTGTTCTCTTTACCCCAAATTTTGATGCCAGCGAGAAAGAACCATCTGTCCTGCCCGCGCGCCTGCCCAATCTTTTTCTCAACGGGGCTGATGGTATTGCTGTCGGCATGGCCACCAAAATTCCCCCGCACAATCTGGGTGAAGTAGTCGATGCCCTAAGATTTATGATAGAAGAGATAAAAATCATAAAACAGCCGGATATTTCTGCAGTTAAACAGCAAGACGATTTACCTCCCCATCCCCAAACCGAAACCACCAAACTGCTTAATCAACTTCTCAACACCGACCAAGCGCGGCAGCTGCCGAGTCGAATCACCGAAGATCTGCACAGCTGCGCGGCTAACTTTGACCTTGATTCCGACGTCTCTGTGGAAGACCTAATGGAATTTATCAAGGGACCCGACTTTCCCACCGGCGGCATTATTTACGATCAAAAGGAAATAATTCAAGCCTATGCCACCGGCAAAGGCAGCATTATCATGCGCGGCAAAGCTGAAATTCAAGAAAAGGGAAAAGGCAAACACCAAATTATCATCACCGAAATCCCTTACCAGCAAAACAAAGCCCTCCTGGTAGCCAAAATTGCTAATTTAGTTAAGGAAAAAAAACTAGACGATATTTCCGACCTAAGAGACGAATCCGACCGCCGCGGCATGCGCATCGTTATTGAACTTAAAGCCTCCGCCAATCCGCAAAAAACACTAAACCGACTTTACAAATTTACTTCTCTCCAGACAGCCTATCACGCCAACATGATCGCCCTGGTAAGGGGCGAACCCCGTCTCTTTACTCTAAAAACTGCTCTGGTTGAGTACCTAAAACACCGGAAAGAAATAATTATCCGCCGCTCCCTCTTTAAGCTTTACCAGACTCTCTACCGCGTTCATATATTGGAAGGTCTAAAAATTGCCCTTGACCACCTGGATGCGGTCATTGAGACCATTAAAAAGTCCAAAGATACAGAAACGGCCAAAACCAACCTAATTAAAAAATTTAAACTGTCGAACCTGCAGGCGCAGGCTATCTTAGACATGCAGTTAAAACGACTGGCCGCTCTGGAAAGGAAGAAGATTTTGGACGAGCTGAAGGCTAAAAAAGACCTCATCAATTCGCTAAAAACACTTCTGGCCGCCCCCAAGAAAATTATGGAAGAAATTAGCCGGGAATTACTGGAACTCAAAGAGAAATTCGGCGATCCCCGGCGGACCAAGGTGATCAAAGGGCGGCCGGGGGAAATTACCGATGAAGATTTGGTAAAAGAGCAGGAGGTAATTGTAATTCTAAGCCGCGCCGGGTATATTAAACGCGTCTCTACTGCCAGTTTTAAAACTCAAGGCAGGGGAGGGAAAGGGGTTAGAACCGCCAACCTGCGCCAAGAAGATGTCAACCAGGAAATATTATCGGCCAATACGCTTGATGAGATCTTGTTTTTCACCAACAAAGGCAAAGTCTACTCTACCAAAGTTTATGAACTGCCCGAGACATCACGAACCGCACGGGGACAAGCGATTGTAAACATAATCCCCTTAGAGGGAAATGAGGAAGTGACAAGCGTGCTAACGCTCGCAAAAGGCTAGTGATAAATTCCAAGCACCAAGTACCAAATGACAAACAATATCCAACGACCAAAATACAAAACTATAAACAGATTCAACGGAACCTGTCCAAGTCTGACTTGGTGATGTAGTTTTGAATTTGGATATTAGAATTTGGAATTTGTTTGGAATTTGAGATTTGCAGTTTGGGATTTTCATCACCTATGAAGTACCTCTTATTTTCTACAACTAAAGGCCTTGTCAAAAAAACCTCACTTGAGGAATATGCCAGCATCCGCCGCTCCGGACTGGTTGCCATTAGGCTGGATTCCGGTGATCAACTTTTAGCGGTTAGACCAACCAGCGGGAAGGATCTCATTATGTTGGTTACCGCCCACGGGAAAGCTATAAAATTTAAAGAAACTGATATCAGACCCACTGGGCGGGCTACCCGAGGGGTAAGAGGAATAAAGATTAAAAAAGGCGATCAGGTGGTAAGCATGCAGGTAATTGGAAAACAAAAAAATGAAGCCTCCCCAATTCCTGACCAGCTTCTGGTGGTCACCGAGCACGGTTTTGGAAAACGGACATCCCTTTTGGAATACTCAACCCAGGGGAGGGGAGGGCAGGGGGTATTCACGGCTAAAATTAATGAAAAGACCGGCAAAATTGTCAACGCCCATCTGGTCGCCGGGTGTGATAATCAAAGCGACCTTCTAATAATTTCCAAGGCCGGCAAGATCATCCGCTTGCCGCTCTCCCAAGTCCCTCAGCTAGGCCGTCACACCCAGGGAGTCAGACTCTTCCGTCTCGACCCAGGCGATGCTGTCGCCTCACTCACTCTTCTCTAATCAAGCAAGTCCCGGAGGGTAAAAGTATAAGCAGAGCCCTTTTCCAATTCGCCGGCCAATAACATCTTGGCCAATTTGTCTTTAACCCGATTTTGAATAACCCGCTGTAAAGGCCGCGCCCCAAATTGCGGATCAAACCCCAGTTCGGCCAGTTTGGAAATCGTCTCTTCATCAAAGCTGAGTTCTACTTTTTGCTCCCGCATCCGCTTAACAACCTCATTCAGCATAAGCCGGGCGATTTGCACCATGTGCTGCCGGTTAAGAGGCTTAAAGACAATAACTCCGTCAAACCGGTTCAGCAATTCCGGCCTAAAGACCTTTTGCAGATTGTTAAGAAGCTGCTCTTGAATTTTCTCAATGTTAAGCCCTTCTCTCAATGACTCTTGAATTAAAACCGAATAGGCATTAGAGGTGCAAATAATCATCGTGTTGGTAAAATCTATGGTCCTGCCTTTGCCGTCGGTCAACCTCCCCTCATCCAACAGTTGAAGTAAAAGATTATGTATCTTGGTATGGGCTTTCTCAATCTCGTCCATTAAGACCACGGCAAAAGGACGAGAGCGAACCGCTTCGGTTAAAAAACCTCCCTCTTCATATCCTGGGTAGCCGGGCGGAGGTCCAATCAATCGATTAATCTGCTCAGGCTGGGCATACTCACTCATATCCACCCGAATCATATTTCTTTCACTGCCAAAATAGGCCGCCGATAAAGCTTTTGCCGTCTCTGTTTTTCCCACTCCCGTCGGACCAACAAATAAAAAGGAGGCAATTGGCCGCGCTCCAGAGGTTAATCCCGATCTTGCCCGGCGCAAAGCGTTGCTCACCATGCAAACTGCTTCTTCTTGATCCACAATCCGTTGGTGCAAAATTTCCTCCATGCGCAGGAGTTTATTCTGCTCCTTGGCCGTTAGCTGTTCCAAGGGTATGCGCGTTTGCTCAGACAAAACCAAAGCCACATCTTCTGCCTCCACTACTTTTTTACCGCGCCGGCGGACACTGACCGCACTTTCATCCAACAATTCCACAGCCTTACCCGGTAGATAACGGTCATGGATATATCTCTGCGTTAACTTCACCGCCGCATCCAAAGCAGGAAAGGTGATTTTAACTCCCTGGTCAGCCTCCATTTGGGGGACAAACCACTGTAAAATCCTCAGGCATTCTTCAGCAGACGGTTCTTCCACCCGGACAACTTGGAAATAGGAAGCAAAAGTAGGGTTAGATTCAATGTACCTGCGATAATCTTCGGGAGTTGTGGTAGCAATAACCTGAATTGAACCGGTGGATAAAGTCGGTGCCAAAAATGAAGCCACATCGGTAGCTCCAGCTTGCCCGCCAGCTCCAATCAAAGCGTGAATTTCGTCAATGAAAAGGATTGACTCTCCGCCCCTAATCTCATTTAAGGCGGCACGCACTCTTTCCTCCATTACCCCCCGCCCAGCCGTTCCCGCCAGCAAACCCGCCAAATCCAGCCGGATAACCTTTTTCCCCGACAATTTCCCCCGGCTCTTTCCCAAAAGTATTCGCTCGGCAATTCCATAGGCAATGGTAGTTTTCCCCACCCCCGGCAAGCCCACCAAAAGAACATTATTGCGTGTAGTCCGTTGTAAAATTCCCATTATCTGATTTAAAATCTCATCCCGGCCAATCAGATAGGGAAGTCGGCCCCTTTTAACCAGATCGGTAATATTTGTGGAAAAATGTTTTAAATAGGGAATCCAACCAGCCACCCAGCCAACATCCACGCCTCCCCGACGATGGAAAAATCTATCCTGCCAGTATTTCCACGATTCCTTACGCAACTGCCAGGCATACATCCATTGCGACGCTTCTTTTAAATGCCTCCACTCCAAATCCTGTTTCTCAAAAACCCTCTCCACATCCCTCTCCAACTTCACCCAAGCCAAAAACAGCAACTCACAGGACAGATGGTTGCGCCCCAGCCGTAAACCTATTTCTCTAGCCTCTTCAAAAATCTCTTTCCAGCTGGCAACTTCACCTTGCACTTTTCTTACTTCATCAGTTATCTGACTCAATTTCTCCCTCTTACTCAGGCCCAAACGGACAACGTACTGCTTCATCATCGGCTGGGCAAGAATTTCTTGAAAAAACAAAACCGGCGAATATTTTTTGTTTCCCACCCTTTTATAAAACTTAGAAGTCTGAGGCAAAAATGTCTGCCGAAGCTGGTCAAAAGTATCAGCTTCACTAAGACGGCAAATAGCACCTTGACCAGCTCCGGCATAGTAAACAAAATACAAAAAAGATAAACCTCCAATACCCCAGAGACGATATCGAACATTAATCAACAAACTCAAAATAATCAGCGGGGTAAAAAGATATAAAAGAAACACCGATGCTAAAAGAGCAAAGAGAGCAACTAGGATTAATCCGGTAACCAAAAGCCAGAAAGTTCTAAACAAGATTCCAATTAGATAACCGACCCAGGTATAATCTCGTCGATAAGGCCTAAAGAAAACTCTTAAAATCTCGGTAAAAGAAAACATATCCACAAACGACAAAAACGTCCGCGGCAAAAACCTGGCCCAAAAATTCATGTTCCTTACATACCACCACCAAGGGAAGTCAAAGAGACGGAAGACAGAGTGAGTGGAAAAGTTATCAGATACTTTCATTTAATCCTGCCAAACAAATCCTTTTGAGCGTAAAGCGCAAAACACACAACGAAAAAGCAAAAACTAAAAATTTATCAAAAGGCTTACTCGTCTAATTCATGATCGGGACATGATGCTGCACTTTACCTGCAATAGCGGACTCTTGCTGTGTACCGAATGGTACTGCGGTTAGTCTGCGAATCCGCACACGCAATAAGCAAAGCTTGTGATTCGGCCATAAAATAAGGGTCGCTTCTCGGAAAGGGCAAATTCGCAAAATGTCAAATTAAAAATGCCAAATGTCAAACCAAATCCAAATGACAAATTTCAAACAATGTCCAACTTGCAATTTCCCAAATTCCAAATATGGGAAGGTTTTGGTCACTTGAATTCTGAATTCTGAATTCTGGATTCTGAATTTTAAATTTGTTTGTAATTTGGTGCTTGGTTATTGCCATTATAACGGGGACGTAATACTGCCCTTTACCTGTAACAGCGAACTCTTGCCGTGTACCGAATGGTACTGCGGTTAGTCTGCGTCCAAAGAGCGCACGGCTGATTAGTCACTTTAAGTTATAACCCCACACTCTAAAGCTTTTAGCTTCATACTTATATATCCTCCATTTTAACCCAATTTAGAAACTGGTGACAAGAGAGAAAGGGGGTTGTACAAACCGCTTATTCCGCAAAAGGTATCCACCTCCAAGAGCTGAAGCCGTTTGGCAAAGAAAAGTTAGAAAGACTAGAGATTTGTACCAAGACGTAAGCTGGAAGAACTTGGAAGATCGAAGGAATGGGTCAAATACACCTGCCAATAAAATCGACCTCACCTGGAAGGAAATCAAAACTCAGTACCAGAAAGAGTCGATTAAGACGGTCAGCTCCTTCTGGAACTGGTTTAAGCGCAAACATAATACCACATTTTGCTATACAAAGTGTTCTTGCAGGTAACAAAGCCGTTAAGAAAGCGCCAGAGGAGAAGTAGGAAAAAGAAGCACAAAAGGAAAGCTTACTGGAGAGAAAAATGGAAGAATGAGGTCTTACTGCATTGGCAGTTCGATCCCAAATATCTAACTGATCTAGAATGCTTTACGCCACAGCTATACCAGCACAAATTACCGCTCTATCATCAGTTGAGATTTTGAGATATTGACAGTGGCAGCACTCTATAGTCCTATAACCTTAGTTTAGGAAAGAATGTGATGGAAAATGCGATTGCGATATTTCTTCAACACTTATCACTTACCCAAACGGGGCGCTCTAACAAAAAAAAGAAAAGATACAAGCAATTGTGTATAATGGCGATGAACCTTCTCCCTGGATTAACTATTCTTCAAAAGGCGGATACCTTTTAAGGGTAGAGCTCAAGTAAGTAGTTACAATAGTCCAACATTAGTTGAGTTTTGAAACGAGTTATTGTATTCTTTTATCAAGAGATAAAATGGAGAATCAAGTAAATATTGGAAATCAAAATAGCCAGCAAATCGGGCAAAAGATTGGCAACCAGTTGGCACAAGTCTCAAAGGTACAAAAAGTAAGATATCTGATGATATCTATTGCTGTTCTATCTATTTTTATAATCACTGGATTGTCTTGCGTTTTGTTAAATAACAAATTATTTAGCAACTTAAACAATCAGGAAATCTCTGTTCCAACAAGCACATCGACAAATACACAAATCTCAACCTCAGAGAATTCAGCAAAGTTATTGTGTCCCCTAATAGATGGGCGAGCAAATATAATCGACACAAATAAAACATACTATCAAAAAGATTTAATACCATTAGAATCCAGAATAACAGCTTCATTTAGATTCTCAAAAGACAGCGTTCTATTTCTTAAGTATTTTCCTGGTTCTAGCAATTTCATTTCCAGTAAAGGCTACGACAATATTGCTGGTGCACAAGTTTTACATATTATCGTGCCAGATAAAAAGAACGTTAACTTCTTTATTGACAAACTATCATTGCCGCAGATCTTTAACCCGTTCCCAGCAAATTATTTTGGTGAGGGGAAAATACCCCCACCACTCTACAGCGATTTTTTGGGGATGTTTCTAACGGTGGGGATAAATAACAAATTTTATTTTCTGTCAGGCGCCTCTTGCGCCTATGGATCTGGAATTTGCTTCCAAAAGCTAATAAGCATGGACAGCGAAGGTCACAACCCTGAGGAGATTAAAATACCTTCAGAATATGCGCCAGAGATTAGATCATGGTCAGGAGGGCAAGAAAGAGGGATATCAAATGTGAATACCTTTCTTGAAGAAATTGCAGGTGTGGATAGTAGCAAAATAATCTTTAAAACTTCGGATATGCACAAATCGAAAACTGTTAAATATGTAATTTTAGATACATCGGATAATTCTTGGTCGGAAAGCGAGACGTTTAAAGGGGAACCACTAAAATATCCTTACGATGTTCTGAAAACAAATAGGTGTATTTCGTATGCTACAAGTCTGGGTACTTATGTTGTCAAATTGGAAAAAGGTATAGCTATGAGTTTCCCGGCGGTGGGAAAAAGTCTAGAAGATGTCCATATGATTGACAAAGAAACCATTGGACTATATTTTGTCAAGAATTAGTTTGCAAATTAGGGTCGCAAAGATGCCGGTAAATACAAAGCCCGCTGTAGCGCTATCCAGTACCTGAAAGAGACTAATCAAGCATTCCGCAGATGCGGGTTATGGTAACCGCAAATCAAATTCCCTGTTCTTAAAACTTAAGTCTTGTAATTGAATGCTCTGTGGATTACAGACAGCTTAAAGCTATTGACTTTTTGCTTGAATAAGGGAGAAAAAACTTTTTCGGATACACGCACTGGACGCAAAGAACTGGTTGGCTTGGGATACATACATCGTGCGGCTAGCCACAGTGATAGAAAATACGCTAAGGGAAAGGTTCATATCAACGGCATTGAGAGGGATTCTGAGGTTTATCCAAAACAAACATGTTTAGTTACAAAGGGATTCGAAAGAAGAACTGGGATGAATATCTAAAGGAGATAGAGTTTAGGTACAATTATCGAGATCTAGAGTATGATTATCCAACATTAAAATTATTGACGTCTTGTGTAAAGAAATCGACCAAAACTCGTTCAGATCTTGACTAAGATCCCCTTTTGAGGGTAAAGCCCAAAAAGGGGTTGTACAACATTTGGGAAAGTGGTAAATTAAAGCCAAGTCTTGAAAAGCTCAATTCATGTCTACTTACAAACTCACTTCTTCGCAGGCCCGAAAAAGATTCTACGAGATCCTCAAAAGAGTAGGGGAGGGAGGAGACAATTTCGTGGTTAAAGTATATAAAGACGCTAAGATAAGAATTATCCGCGAAGATTTGGCCGAAATTTTGGAAGAAATTATTGGCAAAGATGTCTGGAGTGAAATACATCGTATTTTGAAGAAAAACCGCGCAGTAGGGGAGGGGACACGGGGAACAATAAGGAAAATCCTAAAGCCAAAATTCAGAAAATCGGAGACTCTTTAAAAACGCATGCCATCAACACCTACACGCTGAGTTTGGGGTAATGGTTCCTTACATATCGCAACGCCAAAGGATAAACTAGTTTTTGCAACAGGTTAAAGTTATGAAAAGAGTATAGGCTTCGGAATGGGTCTTTTTCACGCTTCATAATACCGAGCGTTAGAGAATAACTACTTCGACTAAGCATTTCCCAGACAAAGCGGTTTACCACACCGGCTTTTAGTTTTAGACCAAAACGCCTTTGAGCCAACCTTGTAAAGCTCTTATTCCCAATAATACTCTGCGCAGCAAGATATCCCGATACTATTGCATACCTCATACCAAATCCCCACAACATATCTTGCAATCCAGCAGCCTCACCAATAAACAGCTTGCCATCTTTTTCAAATATATTCTTCGTTGAAACAGATCCAATCCCCCCAAATACCGCCGGCTCTTGAATATCAAGATCTAACATATTCAACCAACCTTACTTGAATCCCCGACCGTAAGGTCGAGGGAGGGAGTCATCCCTGAATCTTTTTTGCGATACAATGAGTGGGATGAGATTTACTAAGTTGG